>CAZAKB010000020.1:0-32026 GCA_964485475.1 uncultured bacterium | reverse complement strand
CGGCAATTAACGCCGAAGAGGTCCAGATATGGACCGATGTCAATGGCGTCATGTCCGCCGATCCCAATAAAGTCAAACAAGCGTTTTCCCTCAGGGAATTGAGTTATGAAGAGGCAATGGAACTGAGTCATTTCGGTGCGAAAGTGCTGCATCCACCCACGATTCAACCAGCCATGGATAAAAACATTCCGGTCAGGATCATGAACACCTTTAACCCGGCATTTCCAGGTACACTGATTAAATCCAATCCCGGCAGTAATGGTGGGTTTGTTAAAGGTATTACCTCTATCGGTAATATTTCATTGCTTACAATCCAGGGTAGCGGCATGGTTGGCGTCACCGGGGTGTCTTCCCGGCTATTTGGTTCCCTGGCCAAGGCAGAAGTCAACGTCATTCTGATTTCACAAGCCTCATCGGAACATTCGATTTGTGTTGCCATTACGCCGGATTCCGTGAAAAAGGCAAAATCCGCGATTGAACGAGAATTTACACTGGAGATTAGCGCTCATTTGGTCGATCCCGTGATTGTTGAGAATGACCTGACAATCCTGGCCGTGGTTGGTGAACGCATGCGAAAAACCACCGGTCTGGCCGGGCGTTTATTCAATGCACTTGGCGAAAAAGCCATTAACGTCGTCGCCATCGCTCAGGGCTCATCGGAATTGAACATTTCCATCGTAATTAATAAAAAAGACGAACTTATGGCACTGAACGCTATCCACGATGCCTTCTTTGCTAAGCAATCGCAGATTAACCTCTTTGTGCTGGGAGTCGGTCTGATCGGTTCCACCCTTCTGAACCAAGTTAGGGATAATTATCAAACTCTGCTCAGCGAACATGCTCTGGATCTGAAAGTTATTGGTGTCGCCAACAGCCGGAAAATGCTGATAAATGAGTCGGGAATTGATCTTAACTCCTGGAAAACAGCGCTGGATAATTCACCTGTTAAAACTGATTTAAGTCAACTATTGGCGGAAATCCGTCACCTCAATTTAAGCAATAACGTACTAGTCGATTGCACCAGCAGCGCCGAAGTAGTCGCATATTACGAACAATTTCTGGCAGCACGGACATCTATTGTCGCCGCCAATAAACTGGGCAACACTGGTTCTTACGCCCAATATTTAAAATTTCGTCAGATGGCAAAGGATAAAAATGTTCACTTCCTGTATGAAACCAACGCCGGGGCAGCATTACCGATTATCAGCACCTTACGGGACCTGATCAATTCCGGCGACCGGATTATCAAAATCGAAGCGATTCTGTCTGGGACTATCAGTTATATCTTCAATAATTTCCATTGCGGCCGGAAATTTAGTTCAATCGTCCGAGAGGCAAAGGAAAAAGGGTATACCGAACCCAATCCCCGGGATGATCTCAGCGGACAGGATTTTGCCCGCAAGTTACTCATTCTAGCCCGGGAAATCGGAATCCCGATGGAGTTGAACGATATTCACATCGATCCGATTCTGCCGGAAAATTGCCAAACAGCCAAATCCGTGGACGCTTTTTTCCACGAACTTGAAAAATCAGATCCACATTTCGATGCAATGATCGATACTGCTTCTGCAAATGGTAAAGTGTTACGCTATATTGCGATTTTTGAAAACAGTAGCGCGGCCATTAGGCTGGAAGAAATCGATGCAACCCATCCCTTCTACTCGTTAAAGGGAAGCGATAACATTATTGCATTCACAACCAGCCGTTATAGCGAAAATCCGCTGGTCATCAAAGGCGCCGGAGCTGGCGCGGAGGTGACCGCAGCCGGGGTCATGGCGGATATTTTTAAAATTGCAAATTCAGTGATAAAGAAACGGAGTTTCTGATGAAAATACCTGTTGGAGTATTGGGAGCCACCGGAATGGTCGGCCAAAATTATATTCGCTTGTTGGAAAATCATCCTTGGTTTGAGGTTAACTACGTCGCAGCTTCTCCGAGAAGCACCGGAAAAACATACGGCGATGCCGTCAAGGGGCGCTGGCAAATGCCCGGACCAATCCCTGAACAGGTTCGGGATCTCATTGTCCACGATGCCAATATTGTATCGGAAGCGCTTGGGAAATGCCGGTTTATTTTCTCCGCCCTGGAAATCAGTAAAGACGTCATCCGGGCATTGGAAGATGAGTATGCTCAAAATGACATCGCTGTGGTCAGTAATTGTTCTGCTCACCGTCATACTGCCGACGTACCCATGCTAATTCCCGAAATCAATCATAATCATGTCCGAATTATTGACATCCAGCGAAAAAATCATCGTTGGAAAAAGGGTTTTGTTGCCGTAAAGCCCAACTGCTCGGTACAAAGTTATATGACGCCAATTTATGCGGTGATAAAAGCCGGGTTCGAGATTAAGCGGATGATCATCACAACCATGCAGGCTGTCAGCGGCAGTGGCTATCCCGGAGTCGCTTCACTCGACATGATTGATAATATTGTTCCCTTTATCGGCGGTGAAGAGGAAAAATCCGAGATCGAACCATTGAAAATCCTTGGCAACATTGAAAACGGCAGGATCGTTCCAATTGATTCAATGAAAATTTCTGCGCACTGCAATCGGGTGCCGGTCGTGGACGGACATACCGCCTGCGTATCGCTTGAATTCGGTGACCGTAAACCTCACAGAGATGAAATTCTCAAAATCTGGGCAGATTTTAAATCCCTGCCCCAGGAACTGGATTTGCCCTCGGCACCCAAACAACCAATTATATATACCGATGAAGAAAACCGGCCTCAACCGCGCAAAGATCGGGACAATGATAAAGCCATGGCGGTTACTGTTGGCCGGCTCCGTCCATGCAATGTTTTCGATTTTCGCTTTGTCGGATTAAGTCACAATACAGTTCGCGGCGCAGCCGGCGGTGGAATTCTGAATGCTGAGTTATTGGTAAAAAAAGGATATATTAATCCATGAAACAAGCAGTAACAGCTTTTGCCCCGGCAACAGTTGCAAATGTCGGCTGTGGATATGATATCTTCGGCTTCGCTATCGATGAACCCGGCGACATTGTCAGTGTTTCCGTTGGTAGCCACAAGGGAGTCAAAATATTAAATATCAGTGGTGACGGTGGCCGTTTGCCTAAAATCGCCGAACAAAATACGGCCGGTTTTGCCGTACTTCGATTCCTGGAAAAAATTCAATCCGGACAGGGAATCAACATCAAATTGACAAAGCAACTTCCCCTGGGTAGCGGTATGGGTTCCAGCGCGGCAAGTTCAGTTGCGGCACTGATTGCCGTGAATCATCTGTTTGATGAACCGTTGCATAAATCCGAGTTGCTGACTATTGCCATGGAAGCCGAAAAACTGGCCTGCGGTGCAGCACATGCCGACAATGTCGCCCCGGCACTATTTGGTGGTTTTATTTTAATCAGGGAAAATAATCCGCCCGATATCATTGAACTTCCGGTTCCCGAGAATCTCTTCTGCACAATTGTTCATCCTGAAATTGAAATAAAAACTCTGGATGCCCGGAAAATCATTGAGCCGTTTATCCCGCTCACTGATGCGGTGAAACAATGGGCCAATACCGCCGGACTGGTTGCCGGATTGTATAAAAACGATCTGGAATTGATTGGTCGATCTCTGACTGATCATATCATTGAACCCCGTCGGGCAAGGCTGATTCCTCACTTTGATGAAGTTAAAAACACAGCAATTGCCGGCGGCGCAATCGGTTGCAGTATTTCCGGCTCCGGATCATCCATTTTCGCATTGTCGTCTTCATTGAAAAAGGCACAGAAAATCGCTGATTCGACGAGTGCTGTTTTTTCCCAATACTCTATCGAAAATCAAGTATATATTTCGAAAATCAATCGGACCGGAGCCCGAATTTTGGACGAAAAAGACTAAAAATGAAGTTTTACAGCACTGCCGATAAATCCAATATTGTATCACTCCGAGAAGCGGTTTTAAGTGGAATGCCGAATGATAATGGGCTCTACATGCCGGAATCCATTCCCCATCTGCCGAAATCTTTTTTCAATTCGTTGATATCAATGGATTATCAATCGCATTCTTTTGAAATTGCCCTGCAATTTTTAAGCGATGACATTCCTGCTTCGGTACTACAAGACATTATTAATGACGCGATCAATTTCCCGACACCACTTGTCGATATCGAAGACCGCATTAAGTCATTGGAACTCTTTCACGGCCCGACCCTGGCATTCAAAGACGTTGGCGCCCGCTTTATGTCCCGGCTAATGGCCTATCTGGTCAAAGATTCCAATCGCAAGTTGACAATCCTGGTCGCGACATCCGGCGATACCGGTAGTGCCGTGGCGAACGGTTTTTATCGAGTTCCGGGAATTGAGGTCATTGTCCTCTATCCTGCTGGAAAAATCAGCCTGACTCAGGAGAAACAGATCGCCACGCTCGGTGAGAATATCACGGCTTTAAAGGTTGATGGTACATTCGATGACTGCCAGCGGCTGGTAAAAACAGCGCTCGTCGACCCTGATTTGCACAAATCGCTAATGCTCACCTCGGCAAACTCTATTAATATTTCCCGCCTGATCCCTCAAACTTTTTATTATTTCAATGCCCTGCGTCAAATCGAAGATTTCCAATCGAAACAGATCGTGATTTCAGTTCCCAGCGGAAATTTCGGTAATTTAACTGCCGGTTTGATCGCCAGGCGAATGGGACTACCGGTTCAGCGTTTCATTGCCGCCACGAATATCAATCATATCATACCGGATTACCTCGACAGCGGAAAGTTTGAACCAAAAGCTTCAATTCAGACAATCTCCAACGCTATGGACGTGGGTAATCCGAGTAATTTCTCAAGGATTCTCGATTTGTATGATTCATCCTGGAAAAATATAAAGGCCGGCATCCAGGGCGTTTATTTTACCGACGATGAAACCCGGCAGGCAATAACTTCGGTGAAGAAAAACAGCGGCTATATCCTCGATCCCCACAGCGCAGTTGGGTACCTCGCAATGAAAAAATATCTTTCAGAACATCCGGAAATTGACACTGGTATTTTTCTTGAAACCGCCCATCCGGCGAAATTCAAAAACATCGTCGAGCCGGTCATTCAGAATACTGTTGAGATTCCGAAACGGTTAGCAGATTTCCTAAATCGTGAAATCCAGGCACTCAATCTGTTGAATGAATATTCCGTTTTTAAAGAATATCTACTCGATCATTCAAACTAAATAACACTATTAAAAAAATATAATCCTTTTGCTCCGGCGGATTACATCGGAGCAATTTTTATGACAACTTTTTCCTGTGATCCAAATCATAGTAACGCTTTTTCGGTTTCAAAACAGTAATTCCGATGATTGGGTGTGGGTAAAAACCAATTTTATTTACAAATATTTCTTATCAACTAATAGAGGAGATTTTTGAATGAAAAGGTTCTTTTGGGGATTCGTGTTGATTTTTGTGGCGACAATTGGATCTGCACAGGTATGGGAGCGCGACCAAATTCCGGAAAAATACACCTGGAATTTAAACGACATTTATGCCACTGACGCCGATTGGGAAAAGGCCCGATCTGAAGTTTCGGCGCGGTTCGATGAAATCCAGAATTATCAGGGTAAACTTTCAAAATCGCCGAAAACCTTACTGGAATGCCTGGAATTAAATACCTGGTTTAATAAGGAGCTGCGCCGACTTGAAACATTTGCCATCATGACATCCGACACCGATACTCGGATAGCCAAAAATGTTGCCATGCGCCAGGGCATCGAACAGACTCTCACTCAATATAATGGGGTTTCGGCATTTATTAAACCGGAAATTTTAACGATTAGTACTAAAAAACTAGAGTCATTTTTTAAAAAAGAACCCAAATTATTGAATTATAAACAATTCATTGCCGATATCCAGCGCAGCTGGCCACACCTGCTTTCCAACGAAGTGGAGAAAGTCGTAGCAAATGCTGGTTTGATGGAAAAAACACCGGAAAATGTCTATACGATTTTTACCGTTGCAGATTTTCCCTATAATGAACTTCAAATCGATGATGGCAATACAATCCTGCTAGACTATACCGGTTTCCGCCAATTACGGACTTCGGCAAATCGGTTGGACCGCGCAGCAGCCTTCGATTCCTATTTTAGACGATACCGGGATTTTGCGGCTACCATCGGCACAACGCTCGACGGCCAGGTAAAAAAGGACATGTTCTATGCCCAGGTCCGGAATTATTCTTCCTGCCTGGAAAGCGCGCTGGATGAGAATAATGTACCGGTTGAGGTCTATTATTCCCTGATTGACAATGTTCATAAAAACCTCTACTCCTTTCATCGGTACCTGACTATAAAAAAACGAATGCTGGGCGTTGAGCAACTGAAATATTCCGATCTGTATGCGCCGGTCGTTAAAGATATCGATCTCGATTTTAATATTGAAGAAGCCCGCCAATTGAACCTTACTGCATTTCAGATACTAGGTGATGATTATCTGAGTACGGTTCAGAAAGCCTATGACGAACGCTGGATCGATTATTATCCGACACCGGGGAAACAGGTTGGCGCCTACTCCGAAGGTGATATTTACGACGTCCACCCATACATTCTGCTGAATTACGATGGTTCTTATGATGCGGTTTCGACCATGGCACATGAAATCGGGCATACAATGCAGAGTTACCTTTCCAATCAAAATCAGCCCTATCAGACAGCAATTTATCCAATTTTCGTGGCGGAAGTGGCATCGACATTGAATGAAATTCTCCTGTTCGATACATACATGAAAACGATCAGCGATAAGGATTTGCGTCTGAATATGCTCATGGAATATGTGGACGGTTTTAAAAGTACTTTATTTCGCCAGACCCAGTTTGCCGAATTCGAATTACGGGTTCATGAAGCCGCCGAATCGGGTCAACAATTAACCGGGGAATCTATTTCAGAAATTTACAAAGAAATCACCGAAACCTATTACGGTCATGCAAAAGGAATATGCGATGTTAATGACATCATTCAATATGAATGGGCCGACATCCCTCATTTTTACATGAATTTCTATGTATTTCAGTATGCCACGTCATGGACCGCTTCATCGGCGCTAGCCGGCAAGATTCTGGATGGTGATAAATCTGCTATTCAAAAATATCTCGAATTTTTATCAGCTGGCAGTTCAAAATATCCCATTGATTTATTAAAAGATGCCGGCGTAGATATGAGCTCATCCACCCCGTTTGAAATTACGATGAAAAACATGAATCATGCCATGGATGAAATTGATCAGATCTTGGATAAAAAGGGTATTTAAGAAAAACATATCGTTCTTATAGATAAAAACTCCTGCCGAAACCGGTGGGAGTTTTTATTTGCTTTCATGATTTTTTTCTACCAAGCTATGCAGCGATGAAACCTAACAATAAATACCATGTGATTGTCATTGGCGGAGGTCCGGCGGGAATTTTAGCTGCCGGGCAAGCAGCTATGCACGGTAATAAGGTCCTACTGCTGGAAAAAATGGAACGCCTCGGTCGCAAACTCCGGATTACCGGCAAAGGTCGTTGCAATCTGACAAATGATGCCAGTATCGATGAATTCATTCATCATTTCGGAAAAAACGGACGGTTTTTAAAACCCGCATTTTACAGTTTCTTTGTCAATGATATCCGGGATTTGCTGTCGAAAAATGGAATTAGCACGATCGTCGAACGGGGCAACCGGGTTTTCCCTGAATGTGAAAGCGCTCCAATGGTCACCGAAGCCTTGATCCGCTGGCTGGAAAAAACCGACTGTCAAATCAAAACTGGACTCTCAGTCACCAAACTGGATGTACAGGACAATAAAATTACTGGTGTCGAATGTGTACGATCCAACGAAAAAGAACATTTCTCAGCTGATGCCGTAATCCTGTGCACCGGTGGAAGAAGTTATCCTCGCACCGGTTCTACGGGTGATGGGTACCGATTGGCCCGAGATGCTGGTCATAAAATCCTAAATATCCGTCCGGCGTTAATCCCTCTTGAAACAGCCGGAAACAACGCTCAACGACTCCAGGGACTTAGCCTGAAAAATGTTACGGCATCGCTATGGGTCAACGAAAAGAAACAGGCTGAAGAATTCGGTGAGATGCTCTTCGCCCATTTTGGCCTGACCGGACCAATTATCCTGACACTCTCAAGGCAAGCGGTGGACGCGCTCAACCAAAAATCAGTTGTTGAAATTTCTATTGATCTGAAACCGGCCCTGGATTATCAAAAATTTGATGCCAGATTATTGCGGGATTTCAGTGAACATTCCAAGCAACAATTCCAGACAATTTTAAAATCCCTATTACCTAGCAGTCTGATACCGGTTTGCATCGATTTGACCGGAATTCCACCGGATAAAATTGTCAGTAGTATCACATCCAAAGAACGTCAGACTCTCCGAAACTGGCTAAAAGACTTCCGGTTCACTATAAGCGGCTACCGCCCGATTGAAGAAGCCATCATCACCGCTGGCGGAATCGATATTAAAGAAATTCAATCGAAAACAATGGAATCCCGATTGGTCAGTGGACTATTCTTTGCCGGAGAAGTTATTGATATTGATGCGGATACTGGCGGATACAATCTTCAGGCTGCTTTTTCCACCGGATTTCTGGCTGGAATCTCGGCAAACAAAAAATTATAATTTGAAATTTAAAATTCTATATTACTTTAATGTTCATACCGACAACACCTGAAGAGCTTAAACAGCGTAATTGGTCTCAACTGGACGTAATTCTGGTTACTGGCGATACCTATATCGACAGTCCGCAAATCGGGATTGCCGTCATCGGAAAACAGCTATTGAAAAATGGCTACAAAGTCGGCATTATTGCCCAGCCGGATATCGACAATGCCAAAGATATCACTCGCCTTGGTGAACCCAAACTCTTCTGGGGTGTCAGTGGTGGCAGCATTGATTCGATGGTCGCCAATCACACCGCCCTGAAAAAATTCCGCAAACAGGATGATTACACACCCGGAAGTATTAATGACCGCCGCCCTGATCGGGCTGTGATTGTTTACACAAATCTGATCCGGCAACATTTTAAAAACACCGCTCCAATTGTTCTCGGCGGAATCGAAGCAAGTTTACGTCGAATCACCCATTACGATTACTGGTCCGATAAACTGCGCAGGCCTATTCTTTTCGATGCCAAGGCCGATTTCTTAGTGTATGGTATGGCTGAAAGAACCATTGTGGAACTGGCAAATTCAATGCAATCTGGAAAAGATCCACACCATCTTAGAGGTATCTGTTACATATCTGATTCAGGGCAGGAAAGTTATCTGGAACTACCATCTTTTGAAGCAGTTACTAAGGACAAAATATCCTTTATTCAAATGTTTCATGAGTTTTATAAAAACAGTGAACCGTTAAACGCTATCGGGTTAACTCAGAAAATTGGTACCCGTTTCTTGGTCCAGAACCCACCCCAATTTTACCTGAACCAAAGAGAGGTGGACGAAATCTACGCAATGGATTTTGAACGGGATGTTCATCCCTATTACGCGAAGCAGGGTAAAGTCAGAGCGCTCGACACTATTAAATTTTCAATTAATTCCCACCGGGGCTGTTACGGTGAATGTAACTTCTGCTCCATCGGTGTTCACGAAGGCCGCACAGTTCGCTGGCGTAGTGAAAAATCTATTATTGACGAAGCCCGGCAACTTTCGGAGTTTCTAGATTTCAGAGGGACGATCAATGATATCGGCGGACCGACCGCAAATATGTACGGTTTTGAATGTCAAAAAAAACTGAAAAGTGGCGCCTGCAAAGACAAGCGTTGTCTTTTTCCTGAAAAGTGCTCGCAGCTACCTGTACACCACAACATTCAAATCAATCTGCTGAAAAAATTGCGCCAGATTCCAGGCATAAAACACATCTTTATCGGCTCGGGCATTCGCTATGACATGGTGATAAATGATCAAAAATATGGCAAGACATATCTGAAAGATGTTACCGAACATCACACCTCAGGACAAATGAAAATCGCTCCGGAGCACAGTGAGAAACACATTCTTGATCAAATGGGTAAACCGGGAATTGATTCTTTGCTTGAATTTAAGCGCCAATTTGATAGATTTTCAGAATCCGCCGGAAAGCGGCAATTTTTAACATATTATTTTATTGCCGCCCATCCCGGTTGTACAGAGGAGGATATGCATTCGCTCAAGACCTTTGCAGCAAAGGAACTTCACATTAATCCGGAGCAGGTCCAGATTTACACACCTCTGCCATCCACATATTCCAGCCTGATGTACTATACCGGTCTGGACCCCTTCACTATGAAAAAACTATCGATTGTTAAAGATATAAACGCTAAAAGCCGGCAAAAATCGATTCTGACATCAAAAATACATACTCCATATCAAAAGAGGACACACAAGCATGGATAACAGCCGACTCGATGAATTGATCATTGCTCTGGAAAAAATGATCCGGGGAAATTATCATCCGGAATTGTCAATTAAGGATTCTGATGAATATGAAAAACTCGCCATCGCAATTTCATCCGTAGGTGAGTCATTCGAAAATCGCTGTAAAGAGCAGCGTACTCTGGCTTCTATTACCGAAAAAATCAATGACGGCCTGTTGCTACCCGATATATTAGATCATGTGTTTGAGTCCTTTCGTGAAATAATACCCTATGACCGAATCGGCATTGCTTTAATTGATGCCGATAAAGGACTTGTTCGTGCCTGTTGCACCCGTTCAGATGCAAAAACCATCAAGATCAGTAATGGATATTCATCTCCGATTTTGAGCAGCAGCCTGGCAGCAATTATTGATACCGGTGAACCACGAATCATTAACAATCTGCCCGATTACCTGGCTATTCATCCCGATTCAGTATCGACACGCCTGATCATCGATGAAGGAATGCAATCCAGTTTCACCTGTCCTCTGATTACTACAAATAAGCCCGTCGGATTTATTTTCTTTTCCAGCATGCATGTGAATACCTACAAAAACCTGCACATCGATACATTTCAGAAAATCGCCCGGCAATTATCCGTAATTTTTGAAAAAAGCCGTATGGTCGAAGAGTTAATTAAACTAAGCGATCTGAAAAATAAATTCCTCGGGATCGCGGCTCACGATCTGCGCAGTCCTATCGGCGTTGTTAAAAATTTCATCATTCTTTTTCTCAACGGCTATCTGGGAGAAATCGACGAAAAGCAACGCGAAGTTCTGAATACCATGGATAAAAACTGTGACCGCATGTTGAATCTCATTCATAATATTCTGGATTTCAGTGCGATTGAATCCGGCAACCTGGAATTGAAGCTGGAGTCACTTGATCTGCATAAATTCTTTCATACCTACGAGTCCATGATTAAATCACTGGCCGAAAAAAAACAGATTGAACTCAAACTGAAAATTGAGTCGGAATTGCCGGAAATCACCGTTGATTCTAACCGTATTATGCAAGTACTTGATAACCTGGTTACCAACGCGATTAAATTTTCTTTTCCCAATACTACCGTCACCCTCAGCGCCCGGAAATCCGGCGAATCTGTTGAAATATCGGTTGCCGATCAGGGTCAGGGAATACCGGAAAACGAAATTTCGAAAATCTTCAAAGAATTCAGTAAAACCAGCGTCCGACCGACGGGCGGTGAAAAAAGTACCGGGCTGGGATTGGCCATTGTTCGCCGCATTATTGAAGCTCATAATGGTAGTATTGATGTAAACAGTATTGTCGGAAAAGGCACCACGTTTACGATCAAGCTTCCAATCAATTACAACTAGTTTATTCTTTCTTAGTACGATCTGAGTACTATTAATTCTGTTGACAATTCAGTCGAAATATCTTAGTTTTTTAATACCTGATAGATTTGGAAAATTATTTCGGATTCTATCGTTAAGTATTAGAAATATATGGAAAAGGAAAAATCATGATTTGTAAAAAAATGATTCATTCCCCGTTTCTGTTATTGTTGTTTTTTTGTTTATTGTATGAATGTTCAAAACCGGAAATTGATCCTAATAATCCGTATTTGGGTGTTAAAACTGCCCTGATAAAAACACGTCAATCTACTATCATTGATGGCGACACCTCATGGACATTCCCCGATGATCGAATATATGCAATGACACGATGTCCAATCGGATCTTTATATTGGGTAGATCAATATAATAAATTCGGGCAAAAGATTAAAACTCAATGGTTTGGTAAAAATGACTCCTTGATAGATTGGGAAACAAATAAATACGATCGGAATTCCCGATTAATAATATCAAAATATTATCAATCTCCCCACAAACTCCGGCGAACAATAAAATACCACTACGATGAAAATGGCCTTCTGCTGGAGAGGTCAAATTTCTCAAAAGCAAGTAAATCACAAGATCGCGAAATCTACACCTACAACTCCAACGGTATTATTACTGAATTTCAGGATTACTGGAATGGAGAGTTAAAAATTAAAGACACGTATGCGATTAACCCGGAAGGGAAACAGACTCAGAAAATTCGCTGCTATCCAAACGGCGACACCTTATTTACAGTAAATTATTTTTATCCAACTGATGACCTTATCGAAGAAAGTTACTATCTTCCTGAAAATGATTCACTTTCCTTTACCCTTCTGAAAAAATTTGAAAACGGCAATATTATTGAAAGAACGATAATCCGTGACGATCGCATTCATAATATTGACAGGTATGAATACAACCAAAACAATCAGTTAATTACTCAGATTCGGACTGTTCCTTCCCGGCAATCAGGTCCTCCGCATAAGACTCTATCAGAACATCATCTGGATAATAATGGAAAACCTATCAGTGATCTTATTATTGATCTCACCGACGGTAAAAAAACCATCCGGCAAAAAACTGAATATATCTATACGTATTATTAATTGGGCATTCCGATTGATTCCAATTTCAGAATCAATGATCCAAAACGGGCTTCATTGGAAATCATCACCGGTAATCGTCGCGAGTCGGTACTAAGATAAATTGTCACTTTACTTCTATTTTTCAGTAACTTTCCAGATTCCAGAAATGGCGCCAGAACAAAGCATTCCACATCCCCGCCTGGGGTTTTTACCACTTCAATCTTTTCTACTTTAATAAAGAATGGCCTTAATGAATCGTTATCAAAATAGCTAATCTCCAGGATTTCATTAACGGCCAAATCTATAGTTCGCACATAGTAAATCATTGACAGACCATCCTGAATCGTATTGGGAATCGGTTTTCGGTTTTTATCAGAAATGGCTAATCCGTTTCGATGATCGAAATCCACAGAATACTTTTTTCGATACTTTCCTTCCCGGATTGATTTAGAAAACCGATGCGAAAACCGTCCCGAAGTATCAATCCAGGAATCCATGTAATCACGAACCTTGTAGAGGCGGTCAAAGAAAGGCAGGGACTCAGTTGCTGATCGGATATGATATGTTGAAATATCATTAATTTTTTCAATACCGAGAAGTTCAAGAGATGACTCACCACCCTTGATAAAATTAAACCATGCCGAATAATTCAATTTTTCACCAATTATAAATGAATGACCGGACTGAGCCATCGTCATCTGACATAGAAATAGAAGGCAAATGATTGCTGTAATGAATGCTTTATTTGTTTTCAATCCGGATATTTTTATTGAATTGGTTTCGGTGTTTTTATGTGGATTTTCTGGCTTTTTGTAATTTTCGGATACTTTTTTTCAGATACACTAGCATGTTTTCAGCGTTCTCAGAATCGTAACTAAGAATGAAATATAACCATAAACAGTCCTCATGGTCGTGATCCAAATTACAACTGCACAGGTTCAATTTGGCAATATCATCCATCCGTTCTGCTATAGACCTCTTCTTCTTTTGTTCCACAAGAGTAAGATCAACCAGAAAAACGGAACGGTAGTCAACATCGGATACCAGAAAATTATCCTTTACAAAATCATGATGAATGAATCCCGCTTTATGGGTTGCTGATACGATTTCACCGATTTTCATGGCAACTTCACGTTTATGGACAAAGTTAACAATCTCACTTTCGAAAATCCGGCTGCTTTTTTGATGTTTCCCAACATATTCAGTGATCAAAATATTTAGGTCAACAAATCCCGCCTGACGGGCAGTATAGACGGCTATAGGCTTTGGTACCGGCAAACCGGCATCCATCAACTGGTGAGTTGCCTCCCAGGCCATTTCGGCTCTTGATTTTTTAAAGGGACTGATAAACGGCTCTATCGCATCCCGCCAGCCAAAACTTTTAACAACCACTTTCTGAAACCGACTACCGATATCCAATTCCATTAGAGCAACAATATTGGGTCGGCGCTTAAACACCTCAATCGCGTATTCTACAATCCAGCCTTTATTTTTTAAACCCTCAAACTGATAGCGACTAATTGAGGGACCAATGTACGACGATTTTCTCATTCGTTATCCTAAACTGTCTTTAATTCCTATGCTTTATTTGATTTTACAGTACCATTAATATTATTGAATTGAATGTCGTAAAGATAGCGATATATTCCACCTTTGTCCAGCAATTCCTGATGACTTCCCTGCTCCACAATCTTACCCTTATCCATCACAATAATTTTATTGGCCGACTGAATTGTTGCCAAGCGATGGGCAATCACAAATACAGTCCGGTCTTTCATTAACCAGTCGATGGCAGACTGAACTTTTTGCTCCGATTCCGTATCCAGCGACGATGTGGCTTCATCCAGGATTAAAATCGGTGGATTTTTCAGCAAGGCCCGGGCAATTGCAATTCGTTGTGCCTGACCGCCGGACAGTCTCGAGCCCTGATCACCGATAACCGTTTCATATTTATCGGGAAATTCGACAATGAACTCATGGGCATTGGCAGCTCTTGCAGCAGTTATAACCAATTCCGGATCAGCGTCAGACATTCCGTAGGCAATGTTATTGAAAATCGTATCGTTAAATAAAATGGTTTGCTGAGTCACAACCCCCATCAATGAACGTAATGACGCCAATGATAGATCACGAACATCGACACCATCGATAGTAATGCTCCCGCTCTGAATATCATAAAACCGCGGTAATAAGTCTACCAGAGTTGACTTTCCGGCTCCACTATGTCCGACAATCGCGACAATTTCACCTTTTTTCAACTCCAGACTAATATTTTTCAGAACATCACCATCCGATTTATTATACTGAAAATCAACGTCCTGATATCTGATTATCGAATTGAAATCTGTTACCTGAATTGCATCGGATTTTTCGGTAATATCCGGTTTTTCATCCAGGATAGAGAAAACTCGTGTGGCCGATGCAATGCCTTCCTGTAAGTCCACGTTGACCATATTCAACGATCGAATAGGCGTTAAAATCGCGAACATTAAAATGATAAACCGGATAAAATCTTCGGCCTCGATGCCATTGCCACTCAAGACCTGATTCCCGCCGATCCAGAGTAATATCACTCCCACTAAAACGCTGAAACTTTCATTGATTGGCGTCGAAATAGCCCGAAGGCGGCGGCGTTTAAACGTCAGCTGAAAGTATTTCTTGGTCTCACTAAAAAATCGGCGTTTTTCAAAGACTTCCATCGCAAAGGCTTTAACGACCCGGATGCCACTGATCGTTTCATTTAAAATGGCCATAATACCCGCGATTTTCCGGGAAGTTCTAACAGATTTTCGACGAATACTCTGGCCGATTTTGGATATCATAAAAAATGTAACCGGTAAAATGATGAAAGCCAGCAACGCTAATTTCCAGGAAATGATAACCATTAAAGTAATAAATGTCAGGATATTAATCGGTTCAACAATTAATTTATCGAAGCTAACGGTAAACGCTCGCTGCATGACTCCCACGTCGTTTAAAACAATGGACATCAGTTCACCGCCTTTTTTCCGATGAAAATACGATAGAGATAAATTATGAAGATGCTCATAGAGCTGGTTTCGAATATTCATAATCAACTTTAATTGCACATATCCAAAGGATACACTTTTCAGATAAAAGAAAATATTTTTAACGACAAACATCAGAATGATGACAATACAAAGCATCATCAGGGAATCACGGGGATTCTTTTTGATTAGTATATTGTTTGTGTAATTTTTTATTTGGGTATTGAGGTTGTTTTTTATCTGAATGGTGTCTTTGATACTCTGTTTCTGAACCACCTCCTGGTGTTCCTGAGGAAAAATCACGTTGACAAACGAAGCCGTCAACCAGACAGACGCACTATTGAACATTACATAAAGCAACGATGAAAGCAAACCGATACTCAGAACTTTCCAGTAAGATTTCACCCATTTTAACATTCGCACATATATTTTCATTGACTTATCAACAACTTATATTTTATCGTATTTGTTATTAAACGAACCCAAGAACCTCTTTAATTTAATATTATTCGGCTAGAAATAAAGCAACTTCATGGTTTTCTGACTAACTGCGGCCAATAAAAAATAAGCGTCCCCTTAATGAGGACGCTTTATTCAACTAAGAAAAAATATAATTGTTTTTAGAAGAGTCCGAAATTGACTGCAACTTTCAGTTCCAGCCCATCAAGATCACCGGTTTTTAATCCTTCATAATCAAATCCCGATGTATAACGGTATGTAGCCCCGACATCAAGCCGGCAAAATTTGGCCACATTCAATTCAAGAGACACTGTCGGCTGCAGGACAAAAAAGACGTCATGATAGACATCGAAGTCTGTATCATTATCATAATCTTCATTCCAAAAATCAGTCTGCCCATGTGATCCCATACCTCCTATGCCAAACAATGAAGATACTTGAATATGGACCAATTGTGATGGTGCAATGATATATCCCAATACCAGTCCACCGTAACCCATATTTAAATATCTTGAAGAATCTTCCTCTGTGCCTTCCTCACTGATATTTATTCTGTTTACTAAACCATATCCGGCACCACCGATAACAAATCGATGATTCAATACAAAGGCACCCTCACCTCCGGTAAACAGAGCATATTTTCCATTGACTTTTCCAAAGGACATAGCCGGTCCGCCATAACCACCTAGTATCGTTCCTTTTTGAAAAAGTGTCTTTTGCTCAAAATTATCCTGGCCAAACATGACTGTCACCAATAAACCTACTACGGCCATAACTCTAATTGTTTTCATGATATCTCCTTCATTTTGTTTTAATTCATGATTTACAGGTCTGTTGGATGAATCGGGAATTCGATAGTTGTCAGTGCGAAAATGATAATGGAATAGTTGTGACCTTGGTCAAAAATCGATAAGTTTAGCGGAATTTTTCCAGTCGGTTTCACATACATTTATCTATAAAGGAACGATGTCCACCTCACCCAAAACAACTTTATTGAAAATTCTTCAGGCTCTAAGCAGGCCGATTATGGCAATTATGTCGCGGTCGGAACATGTCTTTATGATCATTGCGGCAGTTATTATTGGGATTCTCGGTGGGTTCGGGGCGATTGGCTTCCGCAGTATGATCCAACTCTTCCAGAAGCTATTCTGGCAGACCGATTCATTTTCCGTCGCAACCGTTCAAAGTACATCCCCTTTATTGCGCGTACTGATCCCGGCTCTGGGAGGTCTATTATGCGGTTTTATCGTTTATAAATTTGCCAGAGAGGCCAAAGGACACGGAGTTCCGGAAGTCATAGAATCCGTAGCACTACATTCCGGGATAATCCGGGCCAGGGTTGTCATTGTCAAAGCTCTGGCATCCGCAATTTCGATCGCCTCTGGAGGTTCCGTGGGACGTGAAGGCCCAATCGTACAGGTTGGTTCCGCCCTTGGTTCATCGGTCGGACAGCTACTGAAAGTCAATGCACGCCAGTTAAAAACATTGGTCGGTTGTGGTGCTGCGGCGGGAATTGCCGCCACGTTCAACGCACCGATTGCCGGCGCACTTTTCGCAGCCGAGATCATCCTCGGTGACTTTGCAGTCGCTCAATTCAGCCCAATCGTTATTTCGTCAGTAACAGCCACAGTGCTATCCAGACATTTTATGGGAAATTTACCCGCCTTCGAAATTCCACCCTATGAATTGATAAGTGCCTTTGAATTCATCCCCTATCTTGTGCTGGGAATTAGCGCTGGAATTGTTGCAGTACTGTTCAATATTTCCATTCACAAATCCGAAGATCTGTTTGCTAAAATACCAATCTCGGATCCTTTCCGGGCCGGCATTGGCGGTATGTTAATTGGCGGAATCGCCTTCGGTTTTCCGCAGATTCATGGGGTTGGCTATGAAACCATTACCAGTGCCCTTCTTGGCCATTCGGCTATTTTTCTATTAGCAGCATTGGTGTTTGTCAAGATTATCGCGACTGCCGTTACCATCGGCTCCGGCGGCTCCGGCGGTATCTTTGCACCTTCGTTATTTATTGGCGCGATGCTTGGCGGACTGATTGGGAAAATTGCCCATCAATATTATCCTGAAATAACCGCCGGTAGCGGAGCGTATGCTCTGGTCGGTATGGGTGCAGTCGTCGCCGCTGCCACACATGCACCCATTTCCGCTATTATCATTATTTTTGAACTGACCAACACCTATCAAATTATACCTCCTTTGATGGTATCATGCATCATTAGTGTATTGCTCGCGACTTGGCTTAAACGTGAGTCAATATATACAGACAAACTTGTCAAGCGCGGAATCAATATTCGTCAGGGGAAAGACATTAACATCCTGAAAAATATCCTGGTTCGGCAGGTAATTCACAAGGAGATATTAACTCTGCCGGAAACCGCATCATTTCCGGAAGTGATTCGTAAAATGATTCAGTCGCCCCATCAGGAGCTGTTCATTATCAATTCGAATAATGAATATATCGGGCATTTATCCTGGAAGGATTTAGGGCAGGTCATCAAGGAAGAAAATGAGCTGGCCAATCTAATTATTGCAGCAGATATTTCCAGAATCGATATCAGCGCTGTCCACACTGATGACAACCTGGATCTGGTCATGCATCAATTTGCCCGCTTTGGTGTCGAGGAATTACCCGTAATAGCAGATTCCGGACGACCGGTTCTAATCGGTTCAGTCCGCCAAAAAGACGTCATCGAGGCCTACAATAAGGAAATATTCAAATACGATCTTGCCGGTGGGATAAATAGTCTGGTCAGTTCGGTATCGACCGACAGAACGATTGAAATTTCCGACGGAGTTCAGCTGTTTGAAATCGAACTGCCAAGACGCCTGATTGGCAAATCTATCCGCGACGCAGATATCCGGAAGCAGTTTCAGGTTGAAATTCTGATGGTTAAAAAAACCAGTGAGGGCGCAGAAACTATCCCGGGCCGTCCAGGTATTTTTCCCAATCCGGACTATCGGTTTGAGTTGGGCGATTGTTTGCTTATCCTCTGCAGTAAAGGCGCTCTCCGTAATTTCCGGTAAAATCAAGGCAATCTTGATCAGCGCCAGATATTCATAACTTTCAAAGTAATTGTCCGGATATTTTCTTTTAAATGAGAAAACCGGCATTGTGATTTTTCGGGCTAAAAAACAATAGTATCTATTGTTTTTCTCGAGAATCCTCTTTAATTTTTTAAGTTTTGTAACAGGATAGAATATCGATGAAGTGGGATGGTCTATTGGTACGTAATTTGTCACACAGTAATTCGATTATTCACAGGGCAGATTCTTTCATCGCTCGAATATTATAAACTGGCAACTGTCATGAGAAGACACATGTTTAGTCTTTTCATCGAATAGGAGAATCAATAATGTCAAAAGATGAGCGCTTTCAAAAGCGTCGCAAAGACTGGGAAGATACGACGGTCAAAAAAATAACAGACCGCTTTCCGGAAAGAAAATCAGAATTCGCGACCAGTTCGTGGATTCAAACCGATCGAATTGATATACCCAAAAGCGGTGATTTTGACGATTATTCTGAAAAACTGGGATTCCCCGGCGAATATCCCTATACACGCGGCGTCCAGCCAACTATGTACCGCGGCCGCTTCTGGACAATGCGCCAGTATGCCGGATTTGGAACCGCCGAAGAATCCAACGAACGGTATAAATTTCTCCTCGATCAGGGCCAAACCGGACTTTCCATTGCGTTTGACTTGCCTACTCAAATCGGTTACGATTCTGATGATCCCGTTGCGGAAGGTGAAGTTGGAAAAGTTGGTGTCGCCATCGATACTATGAAAGACATGGAAATTCTGTTCGACGGAATTCCAATGGACAAAGTCTCAACCTCAATGACAATCAATGCTCCGGCGGCAATCCTCCTTGCAATGTACATTGCGGTGGCTGAAAAACAGGGCGTTTCACATGATAAACTCACCGGTACCATTCAAAATGACATCCTGAAAGAATACATGGCCCGGGGAACCTACATTTTCCCGCCAAAACCATCCTTGAGATTAATCACCAATATTTTTGAATATTGCAGTTCTGAAATACCTAAATGGAACACCATCAGCATTTCTGGCTACCACATCCGTGAAGCCGGCTCGACCGCAGTCCAGGAAATCGCATTCACCCTGGCTGATGGCATCGAGTATGTAAAGGCTGCCCTGAAAGTCGGTATGGATATCGACAGTTTTGCCGGCCGCCTGTCATTTTTCTTTAATGCCCACAATGATCTTTTGGAAGAAGTGGCAAAATTCCGCGCCGCCCGCCGTATCTGGGCCAAAGTGATGAAAGAGAAATTCAACGCCCAAAAACCAACATCCATGATGCTGCGCTTTCATACTCAAACCGGCGGCAGCACGCTGACCGCTCAACAATCAGATAACAATATCGTCCGGGTGGCGATCCAAACCTTGGCAGCTGTTCTTGGTGGAACGCAAAGTTTACATACAAATTCCCGGGACGAAGCCCTGGGTTTACCTACCGAGGAATCCGTCAGGATTGCTCTGCGTACTCAACAGATAGTCGCTCATGAATCCGGGGTTACTAATTCAATCGATCCTCTCGCCGGCAGCTACACTATCGAAAAACTTACCGATACAATCGAAGAACAAGCCTGGCATTACCTGAATAAAATCGAAGATATTGGCGGCATGGTGCGGGCTATTGAAAACGGCTATGTTCAAAAAGAAATTCAGGATGCAGCCTATCGCTATCAACAGGAAGTGGAAAGCAGCGAACGGGTCGTCGTCGGTGTCAATAAATTTACAATAAAAGAGAATCCACCATCAGACATACTGAGGGTCAATCCGAAACTGCGGGACCTGCAGATCAATAAATTGTTGGAGATAAAAAAACTTCGCAATAATGAAAACGTCACTCAAAAACTGAACGAGCTTCGTTTGGCGGCTCAGGATCCTGATAAAAACCTGATGCCAGTCATCGTCGAAGCGGTTAAAGAATACGCCACACTTGGAGAAATCTGTAACATTCTCAGGGAAGAATTTGGCGAATATCGGGAATCCATTGTTTTATAGGATAGATTATGATGAAAAAAATACGAATTCTTATCGCAAAACCGGGTCTTGACGGCCATGATCGCGGCGCCAAATATGTTGCCCGGGCACTGAAAGATGCCGGCTATGAAGTCATTTATACCGGAATCCGGCAAACTCCCGATGCCATTGTTAAAACCGCCATTCAGGAGGATGTTGATTTTATCGGGCTCAGCCTGCTTTCCGGCGCACACAATGAACTGTTTCCAAAAGTCGTCGAATTACTAAAATCGAAAAACGCTGACGATATCATTGTCTTCGGTGGTGGTGTCATTCCAGAAAGTGATATTCCTGGTCTGAAAGATAACGGTATTCGGGCGGTTTTTACACCCGGAACACCAATCAAAGACATTATCGCCTATATTGAATCGGCCAAATAGCGGATAAATAGTGCAATCGTTAGCCAATCAGATCTTGAAACAGGATATACGGGCAATTGCCCGGAGCATCAGCCTGATTGAAAACGATACCGATGTATCTCAGAAGGAAGCACTGATCGATGTGCTGTATCCCCATTGTGGGAATGCAATCGTCTGGGGCATTACCGGGCCACCTGGCGCCGGTAAAAGCAGTTTATTGGACCGGTTTATCGAACTTTTACGGCAAAATGACAAGACTGTCGCTGTCATTGCAGTGGATCCCAGTTCACCTTTCTCTGGCGGAGCAATTCTTGGTGATCGGCTCCGGATGCAAAAACACGCAACTGACGATGGCGTCTTTATCCGGTCTATGGCTTCCCGCGGACATCTGGGCGGCGTTGCCGGTGCAACCTCCGATGCCATAAAGATTTTTGACGCCGCCGGTTTCGACTATGTGATCATTGAGACCATTGGGGTCGGGCAAACCGAAATTGAAGTTATGGAACTCTCGGATATTGTCTTGCTTGTATTGGTTCCGGGAATGGGCGACGAAATTCAGGCCTTAAAAGCCGGTGTCATGGAAATCGGCGATATTTTCATTATCAATAAAAAAGACTTGGACGGTGCCGATCGTCTTAAAAGTGAAGTCGAATATGTTTTAAGTTTAAAAGACAGTACCGAACCCGATTCAAACCACCCAATCTGCATGACCTGTGCGACTCAAAATGACGGAATCGGTGATGCGCTTGCACTTATTGACTCATATTTCTCAAATTTACATGACGATGGAAGTCTGGCTCAGAAACGCAAAGAACGCATTGAAAAAGAATTAAAGCATATCGCTACGACCAAGATCATGGCAAGCGCCAATCGTTTTCTCAATATTGACCAACGCCTGAATGGCTGGGTTGAAGAAGTATTTCAGAAAAAGGTCAGCCCTTATAAATTATTAAACAAGAAAATCGGTGAATTTTTAAAGGAGTTAGATTGGCAATGATCACTCAAATTAATCATATTGGAATTGCGGTTTCAAATTTGGAAGAGCACATTCCCTTCTATCGGGATGTATTGAAATTGGACTTCAAAGGCAAAGACGAGGTTCCGGATCAGAAAGTCAAGGTCGCTATGTTCCGGATCGGTGAGGTTCAGATTGAACTGCTTGAGCCCACATCACCGGAAAGTCCGATCGCTAAATTCATTGAGAAAAAAGGTGAGGGCATTCACCATATCGCCTATCAGACCGATGCGATTGAATCAGATATCCGGGAATTCATCTCGAAAAATATCCAGATGATCGATGAAAAACCCCGAAGCGGCGCTCACAACAGCAAAATCGCCTTCCTGCATCCGAAATCATCGGGTCGTGTCCTGACTGAAATCTGCCAGGTGCATGAAAAAGTAAAGTGAAATTGGAATTCTATTAAAAAGCATCCTGAACATCATGTCAATTGAGGAAAAAATATATGAGTAGAGAACGGAAAATCCTTGAATTAAAAGAAAAAATCGACAAAGCCCAGCGCGGCGGCGGCGATCTGGCAATAGACAAACAACACGAACGTGGAAAGTTTACTGCCCGGGAACGAATCGATCTGTTGCTAGATAAAAACAGTTTCGAGGAAATGGATATGTTCCGGCTGCATGAATGTTCGGATTTCGATATGCAGAAGAAAAAAACCCTCGGGGATGGAATGGTCACCGGCTATGGCACCATTCACGGTCGCCTGGTTTTTGTTTATGCTTTTGATTTCACCGTCTTTGGCGGCTCGCTCTCCAAAACCGTGGCGGATAAAGTCGTCAAAGTTCTTGAAAAAGCAGCAAAAGTAGGAGCTCCGGTTATCGGTATTAATGATTCCGGCGGCGCCAGGATCCAGGAAGGCGTCGATTCATTGGCCGGTTACACGGAAATATTCTTACGAAATGTTCTTTACTCCGGTGTGGTGCCCCAGATCAGCGCGATTGTCGGCCCCTGTGCCGGTGGAGCGGTCTACTCCCCGGCACTGACGGATTTCATCTTTATGGTTCGAAAAACTGCGTACATGTTCCTGACTGGCCCAAAAATCGTCAAAACCGTCACCCATGAAGATGTCACTGCAGAAGAACTGGGCGGCGCTGACACACACGCATCGAAAAGTGGCATTACGCATTTTACCTATGATGATGAAAAAAGCCTGTTCGACGGAATTCGGACACTATTTAACTACATTCCTCAGAACAATATGGAAGAAGCTCCGGTCATTCCCAACCAGGATTCCCCGGATCGAATTGACGAGGAATTAAATTACCTTGTCCCCGACAATCCCAATAAACCTTATGATATGAAAGAAATTCTGGGACGAATTCTGGACAATGGCGAATTCTTGGAGGTCCAGGCATTATACGCACAAAATATTATTATCGGATTTGGCCGACTGAACGGAAAATCCGTAGGCATTGTTGCCAATCAGCCAAAATACCTCGCCGGTGTTCTCGACAGCAATTCATCCAACAAAGCCGCCCGGTTCGTCCGCTTTTGTGATGCCTTTAATATTCCGGTAATAACGTTTGAAGATGTCCCCGGATTTATGCCCGGCACAGTCCAGGAATTTAACGGCATTATCAAACACGGCGCGAAAATGCTTTACGCTTATGCTGAAGCCACCGTCCCAAAAATTACCGTCATCACCCGCAAGGCTTACGGCGGCGCGTTTTGTGTAATGAATTCCAAACAGCTACGGGGCGATTATACTTACGCCTGGCCGTCGTCGGAAATCGCGGTTATGGGTCCACAGGGTGCCAGTGAAATAATTTTTTCAAGAGAAATCAAGGCAGCGGAAAAACCCGAAGAAAAACTTCAGGAAAAAATCGAAGAATACCGGGACAAATTCGCGAATCCTTATGTCGCCGCGGCAAAGGGGTATATCGACGAAGTGATCGAGCCAAAGATTACCCGTTATAAATTGATCAAGGCCCTGGAAATGCTGGCCAATAAGCGGGACGATAATCCACCCAAGAAACATGGCAATATTCCGCTGTAGGAGACCGTAATGATCGACAACATTATTCAGAACAACGGGTTCAATATTGCGCTAAGTGGGATCATCGTCGTTTTCGCCGGCCTGATTCTGATTGCACTTACAATCCACCTGTTTAATAAAGTATTTGAACGGCTGCATCGTCAACCAGATAAAACGGTTTCACGTACAGATAATCCTCGGCCGTCGGTCGTCAGGAAGGTTCAGCAATTGGCGAATGATGAATTGGTTGCAATTGCTACGGCAATTGAAATTTACCGGAAAATCCATTTTGAAACGCTGCAAACCCAGATCACCTTTAAGCGCGGCGAGCAGCAGACCGTCTGGAAAAGCGGTCAGAAATTCGGACAGCGGTTAAATATTAATAAATAGATATAAAAAGGTATTCCCCATGAGAGAAAAGACCCTGAAACTGGAGATAAACGGAAAAGAATATTCGGTCACAATCAACGAATTCAGCGCTTTTGAAGCGGTGGTAACTTTGAATGAAAAGACCTACACTGTTGGTCTCAAGGATTTGGGCATCGAACAGGTATCTGATCTGCAACCCCGGAGTGCAATTGAAACTGATGTTGTTTCAGCTTCCCCGATAAGCAGTCCGGCACCCGTCATATCTTCCGGCCTATTACCAAAAAAACCAGTACCTGTTACCGGTGCATCATCAATTGTCGCGCCGCTGCCCGGTTTAATTTTGAAGATCCACGTCAAACCCGGCGATGCGGTTAAGGCCGGGCAGAACCTGGTAGTCATGGAAGCCATGAAAATGGAAAACGACGTACAGGCACCCGGAAATGGTACGGTCAAATCCATTCTGGTTAAGGATGGTGATTCGGTAAACGAAGGCGATGTCCTGATTGAGCTGGCATAGGGAGTAAATTGTAATGGATATGATTCTTCAGATTATCGAGACCACCGGCTTTGCAAACCTGCAATGGGGCAATGTGATTATGATTGTGGTTGGCTGCGTCGCAATCTACCTGGCCATCGTGAAAAAATATGAACCCCTGCTCCTGCTGCCAATCGGCTTTGGCGTTATCGTTGGAAATATCCCCTATATTTCCGGATTACCTCTGGGTGTTTATGATACCGTAGCAAACGGTGCTCCGCAAAACAGTGTTTTCAGCCTGATATATTATGGCGTCACATCGGGTATTTTTCCGCCTTTGATTTTTCTCGGCATCGGCGCCATGACCGATTTTTCTTCACTCATTTCCAACCCCAAATCCGTTCTGCTCGGAGCTGCGGCACAGATTGGCATATTCGTCACCTATCTGGGTGCATTAATGCTCGGATTTACCAACCAGGAAGCAGCGTCTATCGGTATCATAGGTGGTGCCGACGGGCCAACATCTATTTTCCTGTCGTCGCAATTGGCACCGCATCTGCTGGGGCCAATCGCAATCGCTGCTTATTCCTATATGGCTCTCGTTCCCTTGATTCAACCGCCGATTATGAAACTGTTGACCACGGATAAAGAACGCAGAATCCGGATGAAACCCGCCCGCCGGGTGACCCCACGGGAAAAAATTCTCTTCCCCATCATTGTGGTTATTGTCGCCGCTCTAATCGCCCCCGGCTCCCTGCCACTCGTGGGAATGCTAATGCTGGGCAATTTACTGAAAGAAAGTGGCGTCACCGACCGTCTCAGTAAAACCGCCGGAAATTCATTACTGAACATTTGTACAATATTGCTGTCTTTTGCTGTTGGCGCATCGACCCAGGCCAGCCGCTACGTAGATGGCGTCAACGTCGGCTTTTTGACGCCAAAAGCGCTGGGTATTTTCTTCCTTGGGCTTTTTTCATTCAGTATCGCCACCTTTGGCGGACTGGTCTTTGCTAAATTCATGAATCTCTTCCTGAAGGAAAAAATCAACCCGCTGATCGGTGCTGCCGGAGTTTCGGCGGTACCAGACTCCGCCCGGGTTGTCCAGCACTTCGCTCGTCTGTACGATAAGGACAATTACCTGCTCTTCCATGCCATGGCACCGAATGTGGCCGGTGTGATCGGTTCTGCGATTGCAGCGGGTGTGTTTATCGCGATTTTCAGGTAATCCCTGCGGTACTGGTATCTGAAAATTGACTAAGTTAAATCTATCCCGCGCTTTTCTAATAATTATCGGAACCCTTTCCGTTGGGTTAGGAATCCTGGGAATTTTTCTGCCCATACTGCCCACCACTCCGTTTTTACTGCTGGCCGCCGCCTGCTTTATTCGCAGTTCCGACCAACTTTATCAATGGCTGATACATCATCGATGGTTTGGGACATACATTCGTAATTACAGGGAATATAAAGCGATCCCGAAAATAACAAAGATAATTACGCTGAGCCTGTTATGGCTCACAATGGGATATTCAATTATTTTTATTATAGAGAACCTGGCTATTCAGATCCTGTTATTTCTGATCGGCATCGCCGTTACGGTTCATATCCTGAGGATGAGAACACTCAGCAAAGACTGATTGACGCTAAAGAAATTGACTACAGTTTGATGCCCAGTTCATCGATTTTGCGATAAAGAGATGATAAACCGATGCCGATGATATCCGCGCATTTGTTTTTATCGTTATCGACCCGTTTGAGAATCGACAGAATATGCTGTTTCTCAAAATTGCGAACCGATGTTTTCAGATCGTCCGCGTATTCCATGGAGACGCCCACGAATGCGTTAGGTGGTAAATCCTTCAGGGTAATGCATTCACCTTCGCACAGCAACACGGCCCGCTCGATGATATTTTCCAGTTCGCGGACTTCGCCTTTCCACTTGTGGTTCATCAGCACTTTCATGGTTTCATTATCAACGCCCAGGACTTTCCGCTTAAGTTCCTGGTTGTATTTATCGATGAAATGATTGACCAGCAGCGGAATATCGTCACGGCGTTCACTAAGCGAGGGCAAATGAATATCGATAATATTCAGGCGATAGTACAAATCTTCACGGAAATTCCCCTCCTCGATCTCATTCAGCAGGTCTTTATTCGTTGCCGAGAGAATCCGGGCGTCGACCTTTAACGATGACGGACTGCCGATCGGTTTGATCTCTTTTTCCTCAATCGCGCGCAGAAGTTTGACCTGAATATGAACGGGTATTTCACCCACTTCATCCAGAAAAAGCGTCCCGCCATTAGCAGCCCGAAAAACGCCGTCTTTATCCATAATAGCGCCGGTGAATGATCCCTTTTTAAATCCAAAAAGTTCACTCTCAAAAAGATTTTCAGGAATGGCCCCGCAGTTGATCGGCACAAACGGAGCATCAACACGCGGGCTGTTCTGATGAATGGCCCGGGCGACCAGTTCCTTGCCGGTGCCGCTTTTCCCGGTAATCAGAATATTCGATGATGAATGCGCGACTTTATTAATCATGGTATAGACGTTCTGCATGGCCGAGCTCTCACCGATGATCAGGTTCTGATTGTATTTGGCGTGAATTTCCTGCTTCAAATATTGATTTTCCAACATGATCTGCTGCAACCGGCGCATTTTTTTTACCCGCACCACAACATCATTATAATCGAGTGGCTTGGTAAGATAATCAATCGCACCTTTTCGCAGTGCTTCGATTGCCGTTTCAACGGTCGCCGAAGCGGTAATCATCATCGTCAGGGTTTTCGGGCTTACTTTACAGACTTTATCCAGCACCTGAATTCCGTCCCATTTGGGGAGTTTTATATCTACAATCAGAATATCGAAATTATCCTCTTTAATTTTCCGGATAGCCTCATCACCATCACTTACCTTAATGCAGATAAAGCCATTTTCAGTTAAAACGGATGCCAATGATTCCCGAATGTCGCGATCATTATCCGCAATTAATATTCTGCTGTTCATAAAATTACTCCCGATACCAATATTATGCCTCTTAAACCATCCGGAAAACTGAGCTACTGTTTCGACGTTTATTCTTTCTCATATGCGGATAAATTTAGTCAGCCTCTGATATTTATACAACAGTAATTTTCAAAATTGATAGAGAATTGGATTTATTAATCTTTGAATTACCATATTTGGGAATATTTTCAATAATGTGGATGTATTTTGACAAATTCCTGTCGGCCGGATTCATTTTAATCGAACTTTGGTTAATTCTAATATCGTTATTAAAGTTCTCGTCAGTAGATAGAACTGTTTTCCATTGACTTTATAGAGGATTGAAATTAACTTCCGTAAGCTATTTTTAAAGTACTTACTATGATAAAATCAGACGAAACAATAAACGTTTTACGGCAAAATATTCTTTCAAGGGGTCACATACCCCGGCATGTTGCAATAATAATGGATGGAAATGGACGCTGGGCCAAGGATCGTGGGCTTCCCCGAGTTGCCGGTCATAATGAAGGTATCAATTCTGTCCGTGAGGTCGTCCGGGAATGTGGTCGTCTGGGTGTGGAAGTCCTGACACTCTACACATTTTCAGTTGAAAACTGGTCGCGACCCAAATCCGAAGTCTCGGCCCTGATGAGTTTGCTTCTGAAAACTATTCGAAATGAAGTGGATGAACTCCATAAAAACAATGTCCGCCTGACACTGATGGGATACCTCGACAATTTACCACGGGGAACCCGGAAGGGATTGCTTGAGGGCGTTGAGAAAACCAAGTTTAACAGCGGCCTAAATCTGAACCTGGCCCTGAGTTACGGAAGCCGTCAGGAAATTATCGACGCGGTGAAAGCCATTTCCAAAGATGTATTAAATGGCAAATTCACCATCGAATCAATTGACGATGAGATGTTCTCAAATTATCTCTATACCGTCGGGAAACCCGATCCTGACCTTTTGATTCGAACCAGTGGCGAAATGCGCATCAGTAATTTTCTGCTATGGCAGCTGGCTTATACGGAAATCTTTGTGACCCCAGTATACTGGCCTGCATTCCGAATTGCGGAACTTTTAGAGGCCGTTGAGAGTTATCAGAATCGTGAAAGACGTTTTGGCCGAACCAGTGCCCAAATTAACCGGAAAACAGGAATAAATTCTCAATGAAAATTAGACCCATTCTGTATACTCTCATTCTGGCGGGTATATTATTTATCAGTCAGGCAATGGCCCAATCAGCCCAGCGATTAAAAATTCTCGGTGTGGCGGTGAAGGGTAATGAAAGCATATCCGAAAACAGCATCAAAGTTCAGGCCGGAATCATGGAGGGTAAAGAAATTATCTTTGATGATATCCCGGATGCCATTAAAAAACTCTGGAAACTGAAGATTTTTTCCGACATACAGATTTACCTGGACAAATCGACCGATATTGGTATTTTCCTGATCATTGAAGTGAAGGAATATCCGCGTCTTGATAAATTCGAAATCAAGGGCAATAAAAAAATACGAAAATCAAAATTCGATGAAGAATTGAAGATCATCAGCGGAAAGGTTCTCTCTCCTGCCCTGATCAGTGAAAGCAAACGTAAAATTTTAGACCTCTATAAAGAAGATGGATTTCTGCTCGCCGAAGTTACGGAAAAAATTACACCCGGTGCAGCGGAAAATCTGCAGAACCTCACATTTCATATTAAAGAGGGTAAAAAAGTCCGGATAAAAGAGGTCCGTTTCGAGAATAACGAACAGTTTAGTGATGGTCGATTGCGACGGATCCTGAAAGAGACCAAGCAGAGAAACCTCTGGCTTCTGAAAATCGGTGAGTTTAAAAGCGATAAATATGATGAAGATAAACAACTGCTGGTCGATTTTTATAACAAAGAAGGTTACCGGGATTTCGAGGTTGTCAGCGACAGTATTCACTATTCAGAAGATAATAAACACCTTTACCTGAACCTGGAACTGTACGAAGGCCCGCGTTATAAATTCCGGGAAATCACATTCACCGGTAATACGCTTTTTACAATTGAGCAACTGCGCTTGGTTTTAGGTATTAAATCCGGTGATTATTACAACAAACAGGATCTCCAAATGGCGGTATATGACCGTGTTAACGGCTTGTATATGGATCGCGGTTATCTCTACTTTAACATCGTTCCCCAGGAAATCCCCGTCAGTGAAGATGAAATCGATTTGTTACTCAATATCACAGAAAACCACCAGGTTTCGGTCGGCCGGATCAATATAGTCGGGAACGACCGGACTCATGAAAACGTCATCCGGCGTGAATTAAAAATATATCCCGGTGATATTTTCAGTCGTGAAGCCTTGATTCGCAGTCAGCGGGAAATTTTTATCATGAATTATTTCAGCGATGTTGTTCCCGATATCGTCCCCTATAGCGACGATGAAGTTGATGTTGAAGTCACCGTTGAAGAAAAATCGTCGGACCGTGCAAACCTGTCTTTCAGTATCAGTCAAACCTATGGACTGATTGGCGGCGGCGGTATCGAGTTTAATAATTTTCGCGGTCGGGGCCAGCAAATGAAAGTCAGCTATCAGCAAGGGACGAACTACAGCATTTACGGAACCCGGACAAATGCCTACAAATCCGCTTCGATCAGTTTTACCGATCCCTGGATATTCGACTCGCCAAACCTCGTTGGCGCCAGTCTCTTTTACACCGAACGCGGTTACAGCAGCAGCTACTACTATTATCCCTATGATTTAACACAGCGAGGTGGTTCGTTACGCTGGGGGCGTCGTTTTCGATGGCCCGATAACTATTTCAGGGGCACCTGGATGTTTGCCGCATCGAAAAAAGAGTATTTCAACCTGGATGAAGACTACTTGCAAAGAGTACTTCTGGGACAGGATAAAACTACCAACGTCAGCCTGACACAGGTTATTTCGCGAGATAGTCGTGATGCTCCGGAGTTCCCCACAAAGGGCTCGGTGCTGAATTGGACCGCTACTCTGGCCGGCTGGTTCCTGGGCGGAACTGAGCATTTTGTCAAAAACCTTTTTAGTCTTGATTATTACACACCGACGTTCTGGAAACTGGTTCTATACAACCACGTCGAGCTGGGTATTATCCAGAAGATCCGGGAAAATTCAATCATTCCGCCGGATGAGCGTTTCATCATGGGAGGCGCCGGCATGGTGTACGGAACTTCTTTACGCGGGTATGCTGACAATGCCATCAGTCCGGTTCCAAACAACGCTACCGGCAGCTCCTATTCGTACTGGGGAGGTGAGTCCATGTTCAAATACACGTTGGAATACCGGGTACCAATTTCTGAAAACCCGACGATTTATGGTTTATTATTTGCCGAAGCTGGGAATACCTGGATGGACCTGAAAACCACCGATCCGTTTAATTTGAGACGGTCGGCTGGATTTGGCGTCCGGTTTTACATGCCCGCCTTGGGTATGATCGGTGTGGATCTTGGCTATGGATTTGATGATATTGATCCTGAGGGATATACGGGTTATGGTCAACCCGAAGGGTGGAAAACCCACTTTA
>CAZAKB010000019.1:0-33101 GCA_964485475.1 uncultured bacterium | reverse complement strand
ATTATCAGAATAATCAATGAGATTTATGTGTCTACTTTTTTGTTGCAAGTGCAGATTTATGGTGAGAACGGATCGGGGAAAAGTAGTATTTCAGATGCCATTGAGTGGTTTTATTACGATAGAGTTGATCACCTCTCCAGCGAAGAAATAGGACGTAAAGGACTTGAAGGTCTACGAAATATTCATATTGATGATTCAGAAAACGGAATAATTACCCTTGAATATTCCAATACAAAATTGAATTCATCTAAAGTAATTTCTATGAACAAATTCCGACTGATAACAGAGTTTAGTAACAATACTTCAGAGTTCAATGAGTATCTGGAAAATTCACAAAAAGAACAAATTATACTTCGATTCCGAGATCTGGTCAGTTTTATTTTAGCCACAAAAAGTGAGAAGCTTGTTGCATTGTCTGATATTATTGGCTTTTCAGAAGTCATTAGTACACGAGATGCGATCAGAAAGTCTTTATCTTCAATTAAAAAAGAATTAAAAAACCTCAATTACGATACACAGCATGCATATCACCAAGATCAATTACTCAGCCAACTTAAACAAAATGTAGTATCTGATGAGCAGTATCTTGATACAATCAATACGATAATCGAGCCTTTAAATCTGGGAAAAAGAGCAGAATCCTTCTCCGATATTGAAGAAATTCTAAGTTTATTTAAAAAAACCGAAGATACCGGGATCGTTGAAGAACAGTTGTATTATCAGAAAATAAAAGATACTGTAAATACGATATCCGGTATTGCAGACAATATCAAAGAACAGTACCAGATCTTCTACGATAATTATCATAAGATTTCTTCGGATATTGATAAGCTAAACAAGATCAAACTAGAAAATCTTTTATCAGAAGGCATACGAGTATTAAAAGAAGATATTATCAGGGATGAGCGTTGTCCATTATGTTTGCAGCCGAAAAATAAACTCGAACTGATCCGGGAATTACAAGAACGATTGCAGGAATTAGACGAAGTCAAAAGGGAGAAAGATACACTTAATAGCGTTAAAACTGATCTCCAATCTATAATATCAAAGTTTGAACAATCGATAGGACCTATTTTAACAGATGAAAAAGTAGAAGTAGATAAAAGTCGCGATATAAAAGTATTGCTTTTAAGTGTAAAGGAAAGTGTTAACAATTACAGTACAGAGGTTAAAACCGATATTTTATCGGGAAAAGCACTTACCAGCGGTGAATCTTTGGCTATAGATAAAAAATGTTTTTCAGATTTGAATACTATTGCCAATCAGCTAATAGCAGAAATTTTGGAAAGCCACAAGGAGAACAAACGTTTTGATATTCATGGCAAGATCATGCTTTCAAAAAATGCCTATCTGGAAATCAATAAATTAAAGAAATCAAAAGAAATCCTCGAAAACCAGCAGTACACGCTTGAAAAGATAAATTCAATTTTCACAGAAAGAATGGAATCCGGATTCAAAGCTTTTCTGACCCATTTATCAAAAGACATCAATGATCTGTACACATTTATGAATCCAGGTGAGCATATCAATAACATCCAATTAATCCCATTAGAAAAAAATGATGAGTTTGTAGGAATTACGATTCAATTTGAATTTTTTAAAAATGATGTAACGCCGCCGAACAAGTATTTGAGTGAGTCGCATTTGAATTGCCTCGGATTAGCATTTTTTCTGACATCTGTAAAAGCATTCAATAAAATAAATAAATTCATAGTTCTGGATGATGTCATATCCAGTTACGATAGTAATCATCGCGCTAGATTGGCAAGTTTTATATATGAAAAACTACACGATTATCAGATAATAGTGCTTACTCATGATAAGGATTGGTTTGATTATTTTTCAAGAATAGTTAAAGGAAAGAACTGGTTAATTAATACAATTAGATGTGATGATCTAAGTGGACCTGTTATAGATTTACCACTTCCAAATTTAAAAGAGCAGATCGAGAATCAAATTTCAGCAGGGAATACAGATGGTCTAGGCAATAAGATGCGGAAATATCTTGAAGGAACTCTAAAAAAGATTTCAAAAATATTAGGTGTTTTAGTTAGGTATGAAAACAATGATAAAAACGAAGACCGAATGCCGAATGAGTTACTTAGTGCAATTAAGGGATATGTCAAAAAGAATCCCGATCCAGTGAAGGATTTTACAGTAGTTGATCGCCTTATGGGTTCAGTAGGTATTGCTCATAAGGATTCGCATGATTCCAAATTTTGTGTGACTATTGGGGACTGTAAAGCTTTCTGGGCGGATGTGAGAGAATTAGAAGCATTATTTTTATAAGGAGAATTATCATGAAGAAATCAGTTATTGTTACTTTGATTTTATCCTTTTTTGTTTTTTACATTGAATGGATGCGGGAAGAGGGAAACTGATGTGGTGAAGATTGGGGCGATATTACCGCTAACAGGGGACAACGCAGTTTATGGTGTGGAAATTAATAATGGAATAGATAAAAGAATTGAGTACGATTTATTCTTTTAACAGAACAAAATCACCCTGGAAGAGAAAGCCAAAATGAAAAAGAGATCATCAAACATCTCCTTTCGTACCATTTTGTTGAAATCAACAAAATGGTCGTTGGATATACATATTCAAAGGTAATACAATGAAAAAAGCGATCATCAAAACACTGACAAAAGATTTTGAAACTTATGCCAATAAAACGGCCAACGATATTGAGTTCTGGTTCGCCCGGGATTTGCAGCATTTGCTGGGATATGCCAAATGGGACAATTTTATTAGAGTGATTTCAAAAGCCAAAACTGCCTGTGAGACAGCTGGTCACGAGGTGGCTGACCATTTTGCCGATGTCGGGAAAATGGTTTCAATTGGCTCAGGCACAGAGCGTGAGATCAGAGATTTTATTTTAACACGTTATGCCTGTTACCTCATCGCCCAGAACGGTGATCCGCAAAAAGAAGCCATTGCCTTTGCCCAGAACTATTTTGCCGTGCAGACCCGCAAATTCGAAATCATCGAACAGCGCATTAATGACTGGGAACGGCTGCAGGCCCGGCAAAAACTGACTTTTTCAGAGAAAGAATTATCCGAGCTCATTTTTGAGCGAACTGGCAATGAAAGAGATTTTGGCATTATTCGCAGCAAGGGCGATCAGGCGCTGTTTGGCTATACAACCAGTCATATGAAACAAAAACTGGGCATCAAACCCAGCCGTCCGTTAGCGGATTTTCTGCCCACCATCACGATCAAGGCCAAGGACTTTGCTACGGAAATCACCATTTTTAATGTCAAGGATAAGGATATCCAAAAGGGTAAGCAAATCGCCTGGGAGCACATTACCAACAATAAAAGCGTGCGAAAATTACTGCTGGAGCGTGGTATTCGCCCGGAGGAACTGCCAGTTGAATAGGATGTGAAGAAACTGGAACGACGTGTTAAAACCGAGGATAAAAAATTCATCTCGAAACCAGAAAAATTAGATCACTAACAAGTAAATTAGCTAAGAATCATCACCGCTATGGCTCCCTTCGGGTTACGATCCGGAGGGTTTTTTTATAATGAACCGAGTCACATTTTTAATTGATGGTTTAATATCCCTCCCTGAGGTTTATTACATCCGTAAGATTTGGATAATCCTGTTTTCTGTTGTATTTAAATGCTGGTTTATGTAAAATTATCCCGAATGAAATGGTAATACAATGTCTGATATCCTTAAAATAGCGTCCTATATTACTCAGTACCATGAGGGCAAACCCTACCCAGTGACGCCGATGAAGTTGCAGAAACTACTGTACTATATCAAAGCCTGGGGACTGGTATCCGGTGATGTATATATTCCTGATAATTTTAAGAAATGGGAATATGGACCTGTAAATACAAAAGTATATCATTCGTATAAAGACTTTGCCAACTCCCCCATACCACCGACGGAAAATGGACAATATGATTTTTCAGAATCCGAAAAGCAGTTTATTGATTTTATCCTGGATTGTTACTCGCCGTTAAATGCAATTTCGCTTTCCACAACGACCCATTCGGAAGATCCTTGGATTGAAACCATTAAAAATAAAACAATCAGTGAGGATAAAATAAAGTCTTATTATTCAGGACTCAGTTTCGCCAAGAATTTTCCGATCGATCTCCACAATAAACCCTTCCATCCGATCCTGACATTGCTGGATTATTCTTTCACTACCGATATGATATCCGGAAAGACTGAAGATATTATGGTTTATCCTTCGTTCATGGAATATAAAAAGCAGTTTGAAAATAGTTATACTACTTTTCCCCAAATACAAAACGCTTTCAAGAATTGATCCCCAAATCCGAATTAAATCATCTCGCAGATCTGCTGAAGGATTTTGCGACAAAAAATCACTATACACCTGAAACTGCTTTTACCATTATTAAATCACGGTTTCGTGCTTTTGAGAAATCGAATTTTATTCCTGAAATTTGTGCAAAACTCAAATCGATAGATCAATCCGGTTATCCGGGTCTTTTTAGAAACTTTGCCAAAATAATCCACCATTATATTTTTCTGGATATTTTGACTAATGCAGGAGAATACCGGAGGAGTTCAGATCCCGGGGGCGGATTGATTTTATTTGGCGGCCAGAAACAGCGTAGCTTGGAGAGTAAGTTCAAAGGTGTTTCTGCTGACAATATTGAGCATGATTTGAATAAAGCATTTTTGTGGCTTGGCGAAAATGGTGATCCTGTTGAAAACGTATTAAGGTTTTACCAGCAATTTGCTTATATCCATCCATTTTATGATGCTAACGGGAGGATTGCCCGTATATTAATGATCGTCTACTTGCTGATTAATAATCTAACAATAAAACGAGAACCTTTTGATCAATCGAAAGGTAAATTTCTTAAACGCCTAAATCGTTGTCACGAGCGGTTTGGAACGGATAAATCGGAAGAGTATTTTAAATACTTTTTCCATTTCATGAATAAATTTATAACACCATTGAATTTGAATAATGACGAATGCTGATTGACTAAATAATTCCCCTTTTTTATCTCCATAAATACCCCTAAATTCCCTTCGGTTTTTGCCTGAGATGAAGGAGTGATCTAACATCAAGGGATGCGGAAAATACCAGCGCAAGATGCGCCCGGATCCCATCCCTTGAACACAGCGGATGGGTTTTTTATGGAAAAAAAGGTACACACCACGACGATCACGGTCTATGACCGGGATTCATCCTATCAACAGGTTGGTGAACTGCTGCACAGCCATGCGAAGAGCATACTGCTGCGGGTGGGTTATCCTATGGACAATCACAATGTGGCAATCATCTTCCTGATCCTGGAAATGACGACCGATGAGTTGGGTTCACTCACCGGTAAACTGGGACAGATACCGACGGTGAAAGTAAAATCCATGACCCTGAAGGTTTGATAAATGAATTTGACTGATTCTGATATCCGGGAATATCTGACCGGGAAAAATGATGCGGAGTTGTTTGCTGAAGCAGACAAAGTCCGGCGGGAGGTATTCGGTATTGATGTCTATTTGCGGGGAATTATCGAGTTCTCCAATCACTGCAAGCAGGATTGCCTGTACTGTGGGCTCCGCCGAAGTAACCGGCATATCGTGCGCTATCGCCTGAGTATGGATGAAATCCTGGAATGTGCTGGTGAAATTGCAGAATCGGGTATCTCAACCATTGTTTTCCAGACCGGTGAAGATCCCTTTTATTCTGATGAGGCGATTGCTGATATCATTAGTGCGATCAAATCCCGAATCGATATTGCGATTACATTGTCCCTGGGTGAACGGTCTTTTAATACGTATAAACTTTGGCGGGAAGCAGGGGCTGATCGTTACCTGATCCGGATGGAGAGTTTCAATAAAAAGAGTTACGCTCAGGCTCGTCCCGGTACAAACTGGCAGGAACGTTTGAATTGCCTGGAGATACTGCGGGAACTGGATTACGAAGTGGGTTCCGGGATCATGATCGGGTTGCCGGGAGATTCTGTGGATGATGTTGTTATTGCTATCAGTGAGTTGACGACCATGCATCTTCATATGATCGGAATGGGACCTTTTGTCGCGCATTCTCAAACACCGTTTGCCAGTGAGGAAAATGGGAATGTAGATATGACGCTGCGGATGTATGCCTTGATGCGGATTCTGAATCCAATGGCTAATATGCCTTCCACCAGTGCCATGGAAACCGCCCGGCGTGGCGGTCGGATGCGGGGTTTGCAGGTAGGCGCCAATGTCATCATGCCGTCCTTTACACCGGAACGGGTAAAAGAGTTGTATAATATCTATCCCGGTAAAAATGTTCAGAAGGATTTTGATGAAGACGGATTACAGGCGGCATTAGCGATGATTAATAAGGCCGGGTATCGGGTGTCCTTTGTGAGAGGGGATTCGCCGCTGAAAGACATTGAAAAATGTATAATGTAAAATGTGTGATGATAATCTATAATGCTTAATAATTGAGGATAATATGTCAGAATTAGGAGTGAAAGATTGGGTAAAACAGGTTGTAAAGCAGGATGAGATCGATAAGTACCTGATCGATGGAAAAGATTTTATTGATGAACAGGCTATAAACACTACATTAACGAATAATCAGAAACCGGAAAAACAGCAAGTTCGGGACATTATCCAGAAATCACTGAGTATTGAGCGGTTGGAACCGGACGAGACGGCAGCGTTGTTGCATGTGGAAGAACCGGAACTCTGGGAAGAGATGTATACAGCCGGTTTGGAAGTGAAGCGTAAGGTTTATGACAACCGGATCGTCTTTTTTGCACCATTGTACTGCAGTAACCTATGTGTCAATAATTGCGCCTATTGCGGGTTTCGATATGAAAATAAAGAGGAAAAACGCCGAATCTTGACGATGGATGAAGTCCGGCAGGAAGCCGAGGCGGTTGTTTCCGAAGGGCATAAGCGCATGATTGTGGTTTATGGCGAGCATCCCCGATCTGATGCCGACTACATTGCCAGAACGATTGAAACCGTCTACAGTGTTAAAAAACCGGCACGGCACGGTATGGGCGAAATCCGGCGGGTCAATATTAATGCTGCACCCATGTCTGTTGCGGAATTAAAGAAACTCTGGAATGTAGGGATAGGGACTTATCAGGTCTTCCAGGAAACCTATCATAAAGAGACGTATACCAGTGTCCATCCGTCAAATACACTAAAAGGCAATTATCGCTGGCGATTATATGCGCTGCACCGGGCGATGGAAGCCGGAATTGATGATGTGGCTACCGGCGCCCTTTTTGGACTCTATAATTGGCGATTTGAGGTGATGGGGCTTCTGCATCATGCGATTGATCTGGAACGCCAATTTGGAATTGGACCACATACGATTTCCTTTCCACGCATGACACCGGCGTCGGGTTCGGCTTTGAGTATAGGTTCCGATTACCTGGTCAGTGACGCCGATTTTAAAAAGTTGGTGACCGTACTGCGACTATCAGTACCCTATACCGGATTAATCATTACCGCTCGTGAAAACGCTCCACTGAAAAAAGAGGTTATTCAGGTCGGTTGTACACAAACCGACGCCTCCACAAAAATCGGAATCGGCGGATATACGGAAGCGTTAAAGGAACTGAGTCATTTGGAGCGTCAGAACCAGGAGATTGACAAACAGCAGTTTATTCTGGGTGATACTCGCCGCCTGGACGATGTTGTGCGGGAACTGGCGGAAATGGGTATGATCACATCGTTCTGTACCGCCGGTTATCGTTGCGGCCGCACCGGTGAAAAGATCATGGGTTTGCTGAAGAGTTGTACTGAAGGGAAATTCTGTAAACTGAACGCGGTGCTGACATTCCGTGAATATCTCGATGATTATGCATCGCCAGAAACCAAAGCGATTGGTGAAAAACTGATCGAACAGGAACTAGCGCAAATCCGGGAAATTCCCTTTTTCCAAAAAGGCAGTCTGCTGGAAACCTTTGAAAAAATGTACCAGGATATAATAAAAGGTAAGCGGGACGTGTATATTTAGATGGGAGATTTGAGTTGTAAGAGTCAAGAATCAAGATTTGAGATGAATGAGATATTGGGATTGTTGACCAAATTCAGAATATATATTTGAATGATGAAATGCAGTTAAATTCAAAGTTGACAAAGATTGCGAAAGAGTTATCAACACATTTTGATACTGAAATTTACTTTTGTGAAATCAAGGGTAAACGCTGGTCTTTTGTGGCCGGAAGTGGTGAGACTGTTTATGGTTCCTGGCGGCTTCAACTGAATAATCGATGGGGAATTATCTCTACTCGGGACCTCGCAAAGGAAAGTGATATTTATCTAATTAATGACATGATCAGAGGGATTCTAAGTGACTGATATACCGGGAAGATACATGAAATCAATCCGTATGGAAAACGACAGTATTGGGAGTCTCGAAATACCGGAAAACGTTCTTTGGGGAATTCACAGTAAGCGGGCGGCGGAGAATTTTCCATTAGCAAAACGGCCGGTGAATTCAGCGCTGATTCATGCTTTTGGCGCGGTCAAATTAGCGGCAATTCGCAGCAATCAACCCATCAAAAAATGGTCGGATGATGTATATAACGCGCTGATTCGATCCGCTTCGGAAATGATAGAAGGATTGCTTGATGAGCATATTATCGTTGATGCTCTGCAGGGTGGCGCCGGTACTTCTACGAACATGAATGTCAACGAAGTGATCACGAACCGGGCGTTGCAGATTCTGGTTAAAAAACCGGGTGATTATGCGATCATCCATCCGATTGATGATGTGAACTTGCATCAATCCACAAACGACACTTATCCAACGGCCTTGAAGATTGCTGCGATCAATCTGATTCGTGAATTGGAGCAGGAAATTGTTGGATTGACTGAAGCCTTCCAGCAAAAAGAGAAGGAATTTGCTCATGTTGTGAAGGTTGGGCGCACGCAGTTACAGGATGCTGTTTTGACGACATTGGGACGTGAGATGAGCGCCTATGCCGATGCCTTTGCCCGGGATCGCTGGCGGGTTTATAAATGTGAAGAACGGTTACGGGTGGTTAATCTCGGGGGTACGGCGATCGGGACCGGTATTTCGGCCCCGAAAAAATACATTTATGATGTGGTTGAACAACTTAAAGAAATCACCGGAATCGGGCTGGCCCGGTCGGAGAATCTGGTTGAGACCACCCAGAATATGGATGTCTTTGTGGAAGTCAGTGGAATCATCAATGCCTGTGCAACCACGCTCTTTAAATCGGCCAATGATCTACGTCTGCTGGCGTCCGGACCTAGTGGGGGTTTTGGTGAAGTAATCCTGCCAAAACGCCAGGCGGGCTCATCGATAATGCCGGATAAAATCAACCCGGTTATTCCTGAAGCGGTGATGCAGGTATGCATGTCGGTCTTTTCAAATTCTCAGACAGTGACCTTCGCTGCGTCACAGGGAAATCTTGAACTGAATGCGTTTCTGCCGCTGATTGCTGAAAGTCTGTTAAGCAGTCTGGAACTTCTGGCAAACGCAATTAAAATGTATCGGACATTTTGTGTAGTTGGTCTCAAAGCCGACGAGGAACGATGCCGACGGAACGTAGAATCTTCAACGGCATTATTGACGGCCCTTGTCGAAGTAATCGGCTATGATAAAGCCTCGGAATTAGGAAAAACCTCAAGGGAAACCGGGAAATCCATCAAAGCAATTGTCATGGAACAGAAGATACTTTCAGAATCAGAATTTGCAGAATTGATTTCAGCGGAACATGTCAATCGTCTTGGTTCAAAAACAGAAAGCGATACTAATAATGCAAAAAACACCTAAAGGCTTGCGCCTGCACATTGGAATATTCGGTCGCCGTAATGTTGGGAAATCGTCCCTGTTAAATGCCTTGACACGACAGACGGTGTCGATCGTTTCCGATGTGGCCGGAACAACGACTGATCCCGTTGAAAAGCCCATGGAACTCTTACCCATCGGGCCAGTGGTTTTTATTGATACTGCCGGTGTGGATGATGCGGGAATTCTTGGTGAAATGCGTACTGCACGTACAAAGAAAATCTTTGATCGCACCGATCTGGCGATTATTGTCACAACCGGCAATGGTTGGAGTTCCTTTGAAGAGGAATTACTGAAAGAATTCACAGATCGAAATGTACCAGTCGTTATTGTATTCAATAAAGTGGATATTGAATCACCGAGCGATGATTTAATTCGAAAACTTACTAATGAAAAATATGCTCTTGTTCAGACTGTTGCAGTCAAAGCCCAGGGATTATTTGATCTTCGGGAAGCGATAATTAAACAAACTCCCCAGGAAATAATTAACTCGCCGGCCATTATCAGTGATCTGATTCAGCCGGGCGACCTGGTAATATTAGTGGTGCCAATTGATAAAGAAGCACCCAAAGGTCGTTTGATTTTGCCGCAGGTTCAAACCATTCGTGATATTCTTGACAGCGATGCTTCATGTATGGTAGTGAAGGAACGAGAATTACGAGATGCGTTTCAGAAACTGAATTCCAAACCCGCAATTGTCGTGACCGATTCCCAGGCATTTCTGAAAGTAGCTGCCGATACACCAAACGATGTACTGATGACCTCATTTTCGATTCTGTTTGCACGGGTGAAGGGAAATCTGAGTGAATTTGTGCACGGTGCGATGGTTATTGATGAACTAAAACCCGGTGATAATGTTCTGATCGCTGAATCCTGTACCCATCATCCGATTACCGACGATATTGGTACAGTGAAAATTCCCCGCTGGCTGACCCAATATGTTGGTGGGAAGATCAACTTCAGTCATTCTCAGGGCCACGATTTTCCTGATGATCTGGAGAAGTATAAGCTGATCATTCACTGCGGTTCCTGTATGTTTAACAGGAGGGAAGTGCTATCCCGGATCATGCATGCGAAACGGGCCGGAGTTCCGATAACAAATTACGGGCTGACGATTGCATACACTCTCGGAATATTCGAGCGGGCGCTTTCGCCATTTCCGGGTGTATTGAACATGTACCGGGAACTAAAAAAATAGGGACCTTCTTTTGAAAATCCCTATCATATTCAGAAAATAAAAATCGACGCTATTCGTCTGACTCTTTAATGTCAGCGACATTTACATATCTGAGTACCTCTTCGACATATTGAATACATTCTTCTTTGGTCTCGAAGCCCATACCGGATACACCGACAATTTCCTGATCGTTGGTCTTTAGCCGCCAGCGCCATTGACTGGCTTTATCGACATATAATTGCAGAACGGACATAACGTTACTCCTAACGTTTTTTATAGTGTTTGATTATCTGCATATCTTCCAGGTCAATTTGTCCCTGGTATTCAGCCAGAATTGACTGATCGTACAATTGAGCTACCCATAAATAATATTTTGCGTCTGTTTTTCCCAGTTTTTTATAGACCATATAGGCGTGAAGATAACCGTCGGCAACTTTACGCCGGTCTGCTTCGCTGAGTTTCAAATGGGTACCTTGCAGAGCAGGGATAAGAAGCTCAATACCCAATTTTAACAAATCAGGATTCTTGATCTTTTTGGTATTGGCATTGTAGATATTTGGCCAGAGAAAGGCGTCGGAATAGTACTCATCAGCCAGTGACCAGAGGCGGTCACCTTTGATCACAGTATGGAAAACATCCATAGGAACCGTCTCGTGGATCTTATTTAATTCCGGGGATTCGACTTTGGATTCCAGTTCGCTAACTACCTGCTCCGGTTCTTCTTTAACAGGTTCAATTGGTGGAGGAGGAGTAGGTTCTTGCGGAGCCTGTTCCTGAATCTCTGAAAGGATTTCCAGGGTTTCCGGCTGTGGCTTGGTTTTATCTCTCAATGAAAGCAAAATGATAAGTATAATGATTATTACCACCGAGCCGATTGACGTAATCAGGGCCCAGTTGGGGCGTTTCCACTTTTCCGGGACCGCTGTAAATGACGATTCCCGGATCATTGTAGGAATATCATCCGGCTGATCGGAATAGTCCTCTTCGAGAGCCGGTGTTTCAGGATCAGGCTCTTTAAATTCAGGTTCAGACTCGATTATTTCTTCGGGTTCATTCACAAGCTTCGGTTCAGGCTCTAGCTCTTCAATAGATTCAGAATCCGGTTTGGGTGCCTCTCTGAGAACAGAGAAATCTTCTTCTGTTTCATATATACGAACTTCCGATATTTCTGAAACCTTCTTAGCGGTTTGCAAATCATCCAGACATTTTTCCTTGTCGGCAAAACCTTCTCCCGATACGGCGATAATTTTACCGTCATCGTTTCGCAAACGCCATCTCCAGCGATCGCTTTTATCCTTGTAATATTGGAATACTGCCATTGCCCCTCCTTATGGATCTAGTTTTACATTTATGTTATGTTGTAAAATAAATGAAAATTCAGTAAATGCAAAATAAAAATTACATAAAACAGGACAGAACTTAAAATATCAGAGAGTGTATTTAAATTGAATCAGATGAAAAATAATTATGGAATGGCGTACTTGAAATGATTTTTTGAAAAACAGTTGAAACCGATTAAAAAAGGTAGTCTCTAAGTAGAAAAAAAGAGGGCGTAAAAAATTATGAAAAAGAATTTATTATTTACATTATTCAGTATGGTGCTATTATTCCAGGTTGCGACGCTAGCCGGTCAGCCATGGTATGCATTTCAGGACGGCATGAAACTTGCCGACAGTGCTGAGAAACATTTAGTAATTGATTTCTATGCTGATTGGTGTCATTGGTGTAAAGTGATGGATAAAGAGACTTTTTCCGATCCAAACGTAGAGAAATACCTGTTCGAAAATTTTATTCCGATCAAACTGAATGCCGAAAGCACTTCCGAAACGATTACTTTTCGTGGCCAACAACTCACTCCCCGTGAACTGACATCCGCTTTTCAGGTGACTGGATTTCCGTCAATTGCTTTTTTAACTCCTGATATGGAGGTAATAACAATTATACCGGGCTATATTAAAAAAGACATGTTTATGAATATTCTGCAGTACGTGGAGCAAGAATGCTATAAATCGCAGATATCTTTTGATGAATTTCTTGAAAAGGGATGTGATAACCGAGAAATCGATTAATATCGAATAAAAAATACATGAGATTTTAAAACAGTCTGAAAAATAAATCAGGCTGTTTTTTTATATCCGATAACTTTCCTTTAAACTTCGATATCTATAAGCCCGAATTCTGAGTGTTGTGAATGTTCGATCATCGTGGGGATTTTATGAAACATGAGAAATTTATTACGGCAGGCTTATTATTAGTATCATTGCTGGTTGCCGGTTTTTTTATTCTTTGGCGTATCTGCTCTTCAGTCTCAATACAAAATGGTTATAGTTGATTTGGAGTATTTGGGAATAATGTCAAAACCTGTAGATTAAGAGTGATTTTTTATACAGGAGCTAAATAGTGAACAATAAACCTCTTTTTAAAAAATGTCCGAATTGCGGATTTGAATGGCGGGATCGTGATTCATTTTTAATCGATCCGGATATAATGTTAAAAGGTTATCAGACAAATTTTGACAGCCTGAAACAGGGACTATTCTTATTCGATCATTTAATTTGTAAAACGACAATGGCTATTAAAGCTGGCGAATACCATGATTTATACGATGGTCCCGTATACGCTGAAAGGAAGACAGGGACTGAACAGTGCCCCGGTTACTGTTTAAGACCACAGGAATTATCCAGATGTTCGAACGAGTGTGATTGTGCATGGGTGCGGGAAATAGTAGATGTTGTTTCACACTGGGAAAAACAATCCGTATAATCAGTAAATTGAGCACTAACATATTCCGGTTGATTTGACGTTTGATATTAACCGGTAAAAAGGTATATTTATTACTATTTTAAAGTGAATCAATGATGCAGCATAACTGGAAACCGATCATACAACAATTGAAATCAGCAGGTAATATCCTGTTGACAACCCATGTTAATCCCGACGGTGATGGCATCGGATCCGAGATGGCGATGATTCACTGTCTTCGGAAAATGAATGTCACGGCAGAAATCATCAATAGCTCGAAATTACCGGAAGAATATGCTTTTCTCGATCCCGAAATGATTATTCAGCAATACGACCCTAAAAGTGGATTTTTGAAACTAAAAGAGTTTGACCTGATTGTCATATTTGATGTTGGCGGGATCACGCGGACCGGAATATTGGGTGATGATTTGGCAAAGTTGAATATTCCGAGTATCTGTATTGACCATCACCCTGAGAATCATATTGTTTGCGATTTTAAAATTGTAGATGACAAATCTCCGGCAACGACCTGTCTGATTTATGAACTGATCAAGGAAATTGATATTACATATATCGATAAACCGATTGCCGAAGCGGTGTATGTCGGCTTGATGACAGATACCGGTTCTTTTCGGTTTGAAAATGCCAATAAAGGGGCATTTCGAGTTGCTTCCGAGCTGCTTGAGTACGGCATTAAACCCAATGATATTTTTAAACACGTTTATGAGAGTTATTCCCGTCAACGAATGACTTTGCTGGGAAATATTCTTCAAACTGTCCATTATGAAATTGACGGACAACTGGCATGGTTTACAATTTCGCAGAAAGATATGAAAAATGTAGGTGCTCAACTGGATGAAATTGGCGGCTTTACGGATTTTATCCGATCGATTAAAGGGGTTGAGGTTGCCATTATGTTTCTGGAAGTCGGGTCACAGAAAGTTCGCGTCAATTTTCGATCCAAAGGAAAAATTGTGGTCAATGGAATCGCCCGAAAATTCGGTGGTGGCGGACATTTTTACGCAGCTGGACTGACTGTTGATGATTCATTGGAAAAAGCCACCCAAATGGTATTACCGGAAGTACGTAGAACCATTGAAATAGTAAAACAATAGGAGTCTGAGATTGAGTGTGAGACCTGACTGGTGGATTGAGGAAATGTGTAAAAAACACAAGATGATTGAACCGTTTGAAAAAGGACAGGTCAGCAAGGGAGTCATTTCCTATGGAATATCCGCATATGGTTATGATATGCGAATCGCCAATGAATTTAAAGTGTTAAAAGTGACCGATGGTCTCGTTATTGATCCGAAAAAAATGAATGATTCATTTTTTGATACAATTATTTCTGATGAGTGTATCATTCCGCCCAACAGTTATGTTTTGGCCCGAAGTGTGGAATATTTTCGGATTCCCCGGAATGTGGTCACATTGACATCGGGAAAATCGACCTACGCACGGTGCGGGATACTGGTAAATGTGACACCCTTTGAACCGGAATGGGAAGGTTTTGTGACAATTTCGATCTCAAATACATCGCCGGTTCCCGCGAAAATTTATGCCAACGAAGGCCTCGCTCAGGTTTTATTCTTTGAGAGTGATGACGAGTGCCGTGTTTCCTATGCCGATAAAAAAGGAAAGTATCAGGCCCAGAAAACGATAACTTCTGCCAAAATAAAATGAATTCCTTATCGACTACTATCGCCAAAGATGTAGGCTTCTGCCTGGGAGTCCAGCGGGCAATTGATATTGCTAAAAAAGCTGGAAAAAAGCACGGCAGTGTCGCCATGTTGGGTGATATTGTGCATAATGAACGGGTTGTCAATGATTTGAAAATACTGGGTGTAACGGTTTTTAAAGACATTGAAAAGATTCCTGTTGACATGCCGGTTATTTTCCGATCTCACGGTACACCGGCTGAAATCTGGCAACGGGCGCAAAATCGGGGATTGACAATCATTGATGCTACCTGTCCGTTGGTGAATGAGATTCATGTGGCAGCCAGAGAACTGGAAGCCGAAGGACGACAGCTTATCATCATTGGTGATCCCGGTCATGATGAGGTGGAAGGTATTGCCAGTCAGATCAGTAAGCCGATAATTATTGCTAATGAACAGGATGCCGGTCAATTACAGAAAATCCGGAAGGCCGGTATTGTCATTCAGTCCACACAGTTTCGTGAAAATGTCGATCGGATTATATCTGTTTTAATTTTTAAAATCAATGATTTGCGGATCATCAATACGATTTGTAAACCGACCCGTAACCGGCAAGCGCAACTCCGGGAACTTGCTGAAAAGAATGATGTTATGATTATTGTGGGATCTTTAACAAGTGCGAATACAAAGCGACTGACATCAATTGCGAAGACCATTAATCCGAACAGCTATCAGGTTCAGGGACCGGAAGACATTCGGTCTGAACGGTTTATGAATATGAGATCCGTAGGAATATCAGCCGGTGCATCGACACCGGAAGAAATTGTAGTAAAAGTGACGGAAAAGATTAGCGCTTTACCGCTATAAATCCTTAAATTATATATTGAAATTAAAGGAGTAATTTTCGATGAATAAAGGTTCTTTTGAAGTGAAAGTAGGTCTGGCGGAGATGTTAAAGGGTGGCGTTATCATGGACGTTACCAATTCCGAACAGGCAAAAATAGCCGAAGATGCCGGTGCCGTAGCCGTTATGGCACTTGAGCGTATTCCGGCTGATATTCGAGCCGATGGCGGTATTGCCAGAATGTCCAGTCCAAGAATCATTAAAGCTATTCAGGATACTGTATCGATACCGGTTATGGCGAAGTGCCGGATCGGTCATTTCGCTGAAGCCCAGGTCCTCGAATCTTTGCAGGTCGATTTTATCGATGAAAGTGAAGTTCTGACGCCTGCTGATGAAGAGAATCATATTTGGAAACACGACTTTAAAGTCCCTTTCGTGTGTGGTTGCCGTGATCTGGGCGAAGCCTTGCGCAGAATTGGTGAAGGCGCCGCAATGATGCGAACCAAAGGTGAGGCCGGCAGCGGTAATATCGTGGAAGCGGTTCGCCATATGCGCCAGGTACAGAAAGATATTCGGATGTTATCAGTCTTGAGAGATGATGAACTCATGGCCGCAGCCAAGAAGTTGGGGGCGCCTTTTGAGATTGTTAAGCAGGTTGCCAAAACCGGAAAACTGCCGGTACCGAACTTTGCCGCCGGTGGTGTAGCAACTCCCGCAGATGCTGCTCTGATGATGCAACTGGGTGCCGAAACGGTATTTGTCGGATCGGGAATATTTAAATCCGAAGACCCGGCTGCCCGGGCGAAAGCAATTGTATTAGCGACTACTTATTACAACGATCCGCAGAAACTTGCCGAAGTATCCATGGATTTGCAGGAAGCCATGGAGGGACTGGACATTGCGACAATTCCGGAAAAGGAACGCTTGGCAAACCGCGGTTGGTAGCCGATTAATAATATAGATGAATAATGACATAACCATCGGTGTTCTTGGTCTTCAAGGTGCATTTGCCAAGCATATGGCGATGCTTAAGAAATTGAATATCAATACATTACAGGTCCGTTACCCTGAGGAACTTGATCAGTGTGACGGTTTGATCTTTCCCGGCGGTGAATCCACAACAATGTCGAAACTGATCTATGAAATGCACATTCGTGATCATCTCGCTGCTTTTGACCGGCCTATATTTGGGACCTGCGCGGGTGCGATTTTAATGTCGGGCGATTCCGGTGATTTACGGGTTCCGACTTTTAATAAAGTACCAATCAAAACGCATCGCAATGCCTGGGGGCGTCAACTGGAATCCTTTATTTCGGAAATTGATCTGAGTTTTCATGAAGATCCCTTTAATGCCGTTTTTATTCGTGCCCCGAAATTATCCGAGCCGGGTAAGGATGTGAAAGTACTTGGAACATTAAAAAAAGAAATTGTGCTGGTTCAATATAAAAATATTTTGCTGTCTACCTTTCATCCGGAATTGACCAAAGACACACGCATTCATGAATATTTTATTAAATTAGTGAATAAATAAATCGTTATGAATGAAGCAAACACAGATAAAAATGATTTTAAAATATTGTCAGGAATTGATTCTCCTGACGATTTAAAAAAACTGACTCCGTCTGAACTGACAGTTCTGGCCGGTGAATTACGGCAATATATCATCGAAACCGTAAAAAAGACCGGTGGACATTTGGCGCCGAGTTTGGGTGTCGTGGAATTGACTATTGCACTGCATTATATTTTCAACACACCTCACGACAAACTGGTCTGGGATGTAGGGCACCAGGCTTATGGTCATAAAATCCTAACCGGTCGCCGGGAAGCAGTCAAGCAAATCAGGCAATTTGGCGGAATCAGCGGATTCTGTAAAATATATGAAAGCGAGTATGACGCTTTCGGTGCCGGCCATGCCAGTACGTCGATTTCAGCCGCTGTCGGTATGGCAGTTGCCCGGGACTTGAAAAAATCAAAAGAACGGGTTGTTGCGATAATTGGTGATGGATCTTTGACAGGCGGAATGGCCTTTGAAGCCCTGAATAACGTCTATAATGTCAAAGGCCAGTTTCTGGTGATTTTAAATGACAATAAGATGTCCATATCCCGAAATGTCGGTGCAATGAGCCAATATTTAACACGGATCATTACAAATCCGCAATATCTGAATTTGAAGAACCAGGTCTGGAATTCATTGGCATTATTACCAAAAGGGACTAGTACCGTTCGTAAGTTTGGCCGAAAGATTATGGAATCCCTGAAAAACGTTATCGCTCCGGGAATTATATTTGAAGAATTCGGATTTCGGTATTATGGTCCCGTTGATGGTCATGATATCCACCAGGTTATCACTACATTACAAAATATTAAAGATTTAAAGTACCCGGTTTTGCTGCACGTGATTACACAAAAAGGTCGTGGGCTGGCGATTGCGGAAAATGATCCGACCAAGTACCATGGAATTGGACCACAGAAGAAAACTGTAACAAATGTGGTTGAACCTAAACCTGCATTTTTAAATGCGTTTGGTAAAATTGCCTGCGAAATGGGAGAATCGAAACCGAATGCGGTTTTTATCACTGCGGCTATGTGCGACGGTACTGGCATGGTCGAATATCGAAGTAAATTTCCCGAAAGATATTTCGATGTTGGCATTGCCGAAGAACATGCTGTTACCTATGCCGGTGGTTTGTGTGTTGGCGGATATCGCCCGATAGTGGCAATTTATTCGACATTTATGCAACGGGCGTTTGATCAGATGGTTCACGATATTGCTCTGCAGAAATTGCCAGTAATATTTGTTATGGATCGTGCGGGATTAGTTGGTGAAGATGGTCCGACGCATCATGGAACATTCGATCTGGGCTACACCGGAATGATTCCAAATATGATTATCGCGGCACCACGAACCGGGAATGAACTGCGGGATTTGATGTACACCGCTTATGAACAGGACAAAAATCCCTTTGTTATTCGCTACCCAAAAGACAGTTGTGTGGAATTTGACGAAAACCGAAAACCAAATCTCTTGACAATTGGTGAATGGGAAGAATTGAAAAAAGGGAATGATGTCGCTGTCATTTCAGTAGGCGTTATGACGAATGCTGCCGAAGAAGCACTGGCTATTCTAAAAAAAGAAAATATCACACCCAGCCTGATTCATGCCCGTTTTATTAAACCGATTGATGAGAAAATGCTGCACCGGATTGCTAAAACACACTCCACGATTATTACAATTGAAGAGAACAGTTTGAGGGGCGGATTTGGTAGTTTTATTAATTCATTCGTTGTGGATAATACTAGCGGGATTCGAGTGAAATCCCTGGGTATTCCCGATCAGTTCATTGAGCATGGACCAAGAAATTTATTGCTAAAGAATATTGGTTTGGATCCGGAAAGCATTGCCGCAGAAATCCAAAAAACCATTAAGAAATAAGTTATAAAATCAAAACTATAATTATTGGTAATTTATTCAGGTAGGATGATTTTTAAACACTGTTCTTTCTGAAAATCATTCCTGTCTTTGGAACTATACATTCTGGCAATAACTACCCTCTTTGATATATTCTATGAGAATAACATCAATATTTGGTCTGATTTCATTAATTGGTAACGGGGTATATGAGAGATTAGTCACAGCAAAGTAACCTCAATATCGTTATTTTATCCAATGTTACAGAATAAATAAAATTAAGGATATTATATGAAAAATTTTGTTTTGTTTTTCATGCTCAACATATTGCTGGTATCGAGTTCATGCATGATGAAGTTGCCTGAAGAGTCCAATATGCCTTCCTGGAGTGTTCATCTTGAAGTACCCCTGATGAAGACAACAATCACTGCTAACGATCTGTTTGGAGACTCATTATTTGTAGGTGTTCCTTACGGTATGGCTGGTGATTCCATATTTGCCTATGAAGATCAGGTGGAAATTGAAAAAGTGGAAGTAGGTGACCAGCTAAATATTGATGATATTAATCAATCTTTTTCACAATCCATAGACGATGTGCGTGTAAAGGAAACGGTGAAGCAATTTTCCTCACAGCTGGACCCGGTTGGTGTAGATCCGGTAAATCAGTCAGTCAATTCAAAGCTGGGTACCGTTTCGCTCGATGATACTGATCCGGTTGCTACTGATCCGGTTCTGATGTCAGAGATAATTGATTTTGAAGGTGTAAACGAAGGACAGCAGATGACGATTCCAAAATCGTCGGAACTTCCTGTTATTCACCGAGATATTACATTTAATGATTTTAACAATGCGAATTTTGAAGGTGGTGTACTGGAGATAACAATCAATAATGATATGGTTGTTGAATTAGGGGCACCGCTTGTTGTTAGATTATTGAAGTCAGATAGTACAATGATAGTTGGTAATGATGGAGACAGTGCCAAAGCTGTATGGGACACTGGGATACTAAAAGACAATTCCGATTTAAAAACGATCAGTCTGGCCGGTAAAATTCTTCCTGAATCCATTATAGTAAAAATTACTGGAGTAGTCTCCGGCTCCGGGGCAACGAATGTTACCAATAATTCAGATACCAGGAATTCTAACTTTATCATTGAAGTCCAAGCCCGCAATCTTGAAGTCATTTCTGCAGAAGCGATTATTCCTTCCCAGACCATTGATACAACCGATGTAATCCTCTTGGCCGATTCGGAAGATAAGGTCCAAAATGCAAAAATATTGGATGGAACACTGGGAATCAGTATTGTCAATGAGCTTCCGGTTAATTCTCAATTGGAATTAACAATAACTTCAATCGATGTATCCGATGCCGCTGACATTCAGGCATTTACAGAGATTATCAATCTGTCGGCAAATCAGCCGGTTGATGAAAATTATTCATTATCTGGTTCGTACTTAGTGATGGATGTGAATAGTCAACAGGTTGAATATAGTTATCGTATAATTACGACTGACACTGGTACGGAAAGAGTCCAGATTTCTGAAAGTGATGGCGTGACGGTTAATATTACCATGTTTGGATTATCCCAGGGTGAGCAGATACGTTTTTCCGAATTTGAAGGAATAGTAACCCAGGAACCAATCGTTGATACCGGCGAAATTGATATTTCAACAGATTCAAAAATAACTTCAGCAGTTGTCAGTTCCGGGGCAATGACCATCAATATTCGCAATACCGCGAACAACAGTGATCAGAATGTTCCCGAATTAACCCTGGATATTCCCGAGTTTGTCGACCAATCCTCAAATTCAATTCATATTGTCAGGAACCTGTTTCCCGAACCGAATACAACAACGATTTTGATTGATTTAAATGGCTATGTATTGTATCCAAACACTGTCGATGTTAGTGCTGATAGTTTCAATCAGAATATTACCTACGTGTCAACAGTTGTGGTGCCAACCGGAGTAATCACTGCGTATGATCTGCATGGTGCGTATGATATTGATATTGATGTATCCGAATTGACCTTTTCGGAAGTCACCGGATACTTTTCTCAGGATGCAATTGTTGATAAAAATGTAATAAAATTGGAAGAACCAACAAAAATTGAGGAAGCCTACTTTAATACCGGCGAGCTCGCTCTGTCGATTACCAATCGTATCGGTGCGATCGCTGCTGTTAAATTTCGTGTAACCGAACTTGTAAATATTTCAACAAACCTGCCTTTGATCCATACAATAAACCTGACCGAGAATACCGATCCCATCATTGAAATTATCCCACTGAATGACTATAAACTTGCGATTCCTTTAACTGATTTTACTGCTGATCAGGAAATTCACTATCGGTCAACTGTCAGTTTGCCTTCCGATCATGAAATGACGTTATTTGTCGGTAATGAGATTGATGTGGATGTTAGTCTTCAGAATATTTCCTTTTCATCGGTCGCGGGCTACATTGATACGATGACAATTACCATTGATTCCGTCGAGCAGTCTATTACTGCATTACCAGAAGAACTGAATGGTATTAATCTCAATGATGTGGAAATTTCGATCAATTTTGATTCTAATATTGATATTCCGGTAGTTCTTGATCTTGTTATTGTCAGTTCCAATGCCAACGGTGACCATGCGGAATCGGTCATTCGCCAGAATATTACAGAAAATCCCTTGGTGATTATCCCGAACGCTTCCGAACTTATCAATCTCAAGCCCGATAAAATTATCTCATACGGAACCGCATCGGTAGGTGGTGAAGGGTATGTAACAACCGCACAATTTGTTCAAGGGACTATGGACATTCTCGTGCCCATGTCCTTTAATATTGCCGACGACGCTGCTATTGAAGTTGAACCGGAACTAATGAAAGACGATATACCCGATGAACTCGAAGAAGTTGCTCTGTATGCCAACCTGGTGAACCAGTTTGAATTTAATGGCTTCATCCGTGTGCTGGGCGCTAAGGATACACTTTATTTCCTCGCAGATAGTCCAATTTCACCGGACACGATTGCCACATTTCGATTATTACCAGATAGTAGTTATGAAGAGGTAATCTTTCTCGATGAGAGTCAATTTGTACTTTTTACAGACTCGTTGTATATAAAGACTAAAATTGATCTGCTGAGCAATACCGATAATGCGGGGAATCCGATTCCCACGCGACTGTTCAAGTCCGATTCATTGATAATCCAACTGTACAGTAAGATCAAAGGTTTAATCGACTTAGCCAGTGACGGTAATTAGGAGTCAACTATGAAGAATATCAAACACACTTTTATCACAATTTTATTCATTTCATCCACTGTCTTTGCGCAGTATTATATCAATCCTGTCAGTACATCCATGGCGGGCGCTTATGCCACAAAAGCCCGTGGCGCATATATCAGCGGCTGGAATCCGGCGAATCTTGGGCTGGATAACAATCCCCGTTTCTCGATGAATTTCGGGTTTTTTCCGTTGGTTCCGTTTCAAACTGTCCAGATCAGCAATTCAGCGGTGTCACCATTTATCTTAAATGAGAACTTTTTTACCGGCGGATATCTGGACGATCAGGATAAAAAGGATCTACTGGAATATTTTCCTGAGGATGGTCTCAGTTTTAACCCGTTAATTCAGTTTCCAATCCTGAGCATGTCCTTTAGACGCTGGGCGCTGTCGATCGGTACGGAAGTGACCGGCGTGGTAACATTACCGAAATCCCTGTTTAATTTTGTATTTTTCGGTAGTGAATTTGGCAAGCCAATGCTTGATCTGAATACAACCAACGTTGAAATGCAGGCAGTTACGTCAATTGCTTTGGCCCATGGACGTGAAGTAACCATACCAATACTAAGTGATGTGGTTGAAAAAACAACCGCTGGTGTTGCCGTTAAAACATTGATCGGGCTTGGTTATACGGGTTTTAACAATGTTTCCGGAACGGTGACCACTTACCCCGATAGAATGGTTTTGGATGGTGACATGGAAGCTGTTTATGGTGTAGGTGGTCTCGGAATGGCCATCGATCTGGGATTGGCAACTGTTATTAATGAAAAGATGTCTGCGAATGTCTCTTTGAATAATCTTCTTGGTTTTGTAAACTGGGGCATCGTAAAAGCTGAGAAAGTGGAGTATTCTATTTTTACAGAAATTTATAATGAAGATTTTGGAGATGTGGACTCATTGCTGGAAGACGGAGTGGAGACAGATACCACCTATTCCATTTCGAGTTTCTCTTCAAATTACCCCGCATACATGCTGCTTGGGTTCGAATACCGGGTACTTGATGACCTGACAACCTATGCAACGATCAAGCAATATTTCAGTGATGATCTGGCTTCAACCTATTTACCGAAGGTATCTGTTGCGGCCGAGTATGAAGTAACACCCTGGTTTCCTGCCAGAATCGGATTTGCGTTCGGTGGACTTGAAAAATTCCAGTGGGGCATTGGAACGGGACTCAATTTTCAACATTATGCAATGGACGTTGGATTTTCCCAGATTGGTGGAATGTTTAACCACGCCAAAGGATTTTCCATCTCATTCGGTCAATCAATTCTCTTTTAACAGAAAGGCATTATGCAATTAATCTCATGGAATGTCAACGGAATCCGGTCAGCTCACAGAAAAGGATTCATGGAATGGTTCCAAAAACAGAATCCGGATATTTTCTGTGTCCAGGAAACCAAAGCCCAGATGGACGTTTTACCCCATGATCTCCTGAATATTCAGGGTTATCACTCGGTTTTTTCCTCTGCGGAAAAAAAAGGCTACAGCGGTGTTGCGATGTATTCGAAACGTAAACCGGTTCAAATCAACACCGGTTTGGGTATTAGTCGGTTTGATCATGAAGGACGAACGATTGTCGCTGACTTCGGTGAATTTGTGCTGTTCAACATCTACTTTCCCAATGGTCAGAAAAATGACGAACGGCTTAAGTATAAAATGGATTTCTATGATGCTTTCCTGAGTGTTGTCGATGCCCTGGATAAAGAGGGGCGCAATATCATCGTCTGCGGTGATGTCAATACCGCCCATCGGGAAATCGACCTGGCTCATCCGAAGGAGAATGAAACGACCTCGGGATTTCTGCCCATTGAACGGGAATGGATTGACAAGTTCCTGAGTTATGGTTGGGTTGACACATTCCGAATGTTTTACCCGGAACCCGAGAACTATACCTGGTGGTCCATGCGCACCCGGGCACGGGAACGGAATGTCGGCTGGAGAATCGATTATTTTTACGTCAATGAACGCTTCCGTAAGAATGTGAAAGATGCATTCATTCTTCAGGATGTTGAAGGCTCCGATCATTGTCCCATCGGACTGGAGATTTCTCTGTAAAACTACCAAGTGACGGTATTATCAAAGGACCGATGTAAATTCAGCCTTTCTAATTGAATTGGGTTGATTGTAGCATAAATATTTAGCAACTTTGCAGCGGTAAAAATGGGAAGTGAAAAATGGAATATGAGATAAGAAGTATCAGCCCTTCATCGGTATTTAAAATTTCGTTCATCGTGGTTTTAGCGGTGTCGTGTATATTTATCTTTTTACTGTCGCTGATAGCCATGTCGCTGTTCTCGTCAATGGGTGATTCACTCAGCAGCATTCCGATGTTTGAAAATATGGAACCGGTCAGTTTCAATCTGGGTACGATTCTGTTGTCATCGATTTTAAACGGGTTCTTTCTGACCCTGTTTATCCTTTTCTTCATCATGCTGACTATTATTTTCTATAATATTTTCGTTAGTCACCTTGGTGGAATCGTGTTGCAGATAAATCCGGCCAACGAACCGATGATCCAAATCAAGGAATCTAATGAATAATATTCGTGTACGCTTCGCACCAAGCCCGACCGGGGCTTTACATCTGGGTGGCGCCCGATCAGCAATCTACAACTGGCTCTTTGCCCGGGCGAATGGCGGGAAATTCCTGCTGAGAATCGAAGATACGGACGCCCAGCGTTCAAAATTCGAATATGTGGAACAGATTTACAAGTCGCTGCAATGGCTGGGGCTGGATTGGGATGATGAACCGGTTTTTCAATCCAAACGGATGGATGCCTACCAGGAAGCCGTTCAGAAAATGGTAAATGACGGCAGCGCCTATTACTGTTTCTGTACACCTGAGGAACTCGGGGAGCGCCGAAAAGCCTCCGGTGACTATAGTTACGACGGTAAATGCCGTTCGCTCTCTGAAGCGGAAATAAACGCTAACCTGAAATCAGAAAAGCCGGCAGCGGTCCGGTTTAAAATAGAACCCGGCACCACGGAGTGGAACGATCGGGTTTATGGAATCATTAAAGTAAATCACCGGGAAATCGATGATTTTGTGATTCAACGCTCAAACGGAATCCCGACCTATCAGATGGCTGTCGTTGTTGACGATATATTTATGCAGATCAGTCATGTAATCCGGGGAGAAGATCATATCTCCAATACACCGAAGCAGATCCAGATTTATCATGCTTTGAATGCAGCGATACCGGAATTTGCCCATTTACCGCTACTGAATGGAACCGACGGAAAACGGCTCAGTAAACGGCATGGGGCGACGGGCGTCGATGAATACAGGGACCAAGGCTATCCAACCGAAGCAGTTTTCAATTACCTGGCGATCCTGGGCTGGGTTCCGAAAGACGGAAATGAAATTTTACGGCCACAGGAATTGATTCAAAACTTCAATTTCAGTGATATTGCCCGAAAATCCGCCATTTTCGATTTGAAAAAGTTTGATTGGGTCAGTAATGAACATATCAAGCAGACCGATTCGGAAGAAATTTACCAGTATATCCTTCCGATTCTTGTACAAAACGACCTGGTCGATGCGGAACCGGACAGCGATATGCGGCACTATATCCTGAAATTTATTGATTTGATGAAAGCCCGTTTCAGAACCTATCAGCAGTTCGGTGAACTGGGTCGTTACTTCTTCAAAGACCCGGAAAACTACGATGAAAAAGCGGTTCGCAAGAGATGGAAGGACCGGGAGGTGAACCAGCGTCTGGAGATTTTCATGGCTAAGTTAAAAACTCTTGAGGATTTTTCAGGCACTGCCATCGAAGTGCTTATGCGGGAACTGGCTGAAGAGCTGGAGATTTCCGCCGGCAACCTGATTCATCCTGTGCGGCTGGCTGTCAGCGGTTTCAGTGTCGGCCCCGGTTTTTTTGAACTACTCGAAATACTGGGTAAAGAAACTGTCATACGCCGAATGGAAACAGCGCTGGCAAAACTGCCCGGATAAGCAGGTAAGTGTCATTGGCAGATAATCAGAATCAAGTAATACCTTCGGTCAGTATTTTTGAAAAGTTAGAACGGATTGTACCCGAACCGATCAAAGACTTTTTCAACCCTATATTACGATTATTCATTCCCAAATACCGTGCTGAATTGATGTACTGGAAAGTCAAATACCGCCTTGAAAACCGCCGGTTTATCAATATCCATTACAGAGAACTGATGCTGGCCATGGCCGGACAGGCTGATGATGATTTTTTAATGGATAAAATCGTTGCCGATTTCGGCTGCGGACCGCGGGGCAGCCTGGCCTGGGTGACGTCCGCACACCAGAAAATCGGAATCGATGTCCTGGCCGATCGGTATATCGATGAATTTTCCGAAGATATTTTGACTCATGATATGGTCTATTTGAAATCAACTGAAAAGATTATTCCGTTGCCTTCAGAATCTGTGGATGTACTGTTTACAATCAATGCCATGGACCATGTAAACCATTTTGAGGAAATGTGTGCAGAACTTCTCAGGATCATGAAACCCGGCGCTGTATTCTATGGTTGCTTTAATATCGGAGAACCCAAAGCGCCCTGTGAACCCCAAAAATTATCCGAAACCATGATTAAGCAACAATTCCTGGATAAATTGACGCTTGATTTTTACCGGATGACTCTGCCCGGAGATGCCGGTGAGCCTTATAAACCCTTTCTGGAAAAGAATTTCTCCGATCAAGCTGTAAGAAAAGGGATGTTATGGGTTCGGGCCAGAAAGCCATTATTTACCGGATGAAACAGATCTACATATCGATTTGCAGGAGAACGGCCTCGCGACAGGAGTTACCTGGTCACCGTTTCGACAGCAGATCAGACGGTATCCCGGAAAATCGCGCGGGTGAAGTAGAATACTGCACGGCGTAATCGAACACAAGAATTCTTCATTTAATCGCTGAATACATTTTAACACAACCCCAAATGAAAACCCTTGACTTTTATCATCATTAAAATTAATGTTTAACTGATCTTTGGGGGCAGAATCGGAAAGTCCAAACCGCCAGGTTTTCACTAACCGGTATTTGAAAGACAGAACATAACAATGCTTATTGAAGGGATGATAAGCATGTCTGATGATACTTTTTCTGCCAGCTCGAATCGAGCGACATTGAACCGACTGAGAAGTTCCGATTTCGGATACTTTCTGGAAAATATCAAATCCAAATTTTCAAACAACAAACAAATCCCAATTACCCAAATCTCAAATTCCAAACGTGGTATTGGTGGGAATTTGCTGTTCTGGTTTTTGGATATTGGAATTTATTGCCCAATGAGAGTTTTCAATCACCCAATGAAGGTAATTAATTGCCCGATGATAGCGCCCAATGTTCTGATGAGAGTACTCAATGACCCGATGACGGTCATTATTTATGCAATGAGAGTTGTCAACTATTCAATGGAGATATTCATTGACACAATGAGAGTCCTTAACTGCCTGATGAAGGTTGTCATCAACCCAATGAGAGATTATAACATTCCGATGAAGGTATTTAGTTATTCAATGAGTCTCGTCAGCATTTGATTGAGGCTGTTTGATATACCAATGAAGATTATTTTCGAAGAGTTTAGAAAACATTAACCAAAAACAGGAGGATGTATGTCTCAGAGTATTGATGAATTATTGCAGGATTCGGCTGTTCGCCTGACAACGGCGAAGAAGTATGAAGCGGAGCTGGCAAACGCCGGAATCACGGCGGAGTATCTCACGCAGTTCGAGGAAAAGATTGGCGCATTGCGCACGGAGAGCACTGCCTACGAAGAGGCGAAGAACCGCAAAGCGGAACTGACCGATAGCCAGAAAGCGCAGGTAACGACCTCGCGGGATACTATCCGGAAGTTCCGGGCAGCGGCGCAGTCAGCCTTTTATGGCGATAAAGTAGTGCTGAAGGAATTTCACATCGGCACGAATATTTCGTCATCGGTCAAGGTGCTTTCCACCGAATTGCCCTATCTGAAAGAACTAGCCGGACGTTATGCGACGGAATTGGCAACCGCCGGGATCACAGCGGATGACATTGCGGCTCTGGAAACCACGGCAAATGCATTAATCGCTATTGATCAGGAGCAGGAAGAGAGCAAGAACGCCCAGAAAACTAAAAGGAGCGAGGTCATTGCCGCGCAGAAAACGGTCAGGGAGATCATGTTCAAGATCAATAAAGCGGCGGCGATCGTTTTCATGCACGACAAGGCGAAGCGGGATGAATTCAAGTCCATCTTCCCGAAAAAGAAGCCGAAAACCGAGTAAGCTCGAAACCTCCCGGAGGTTTGGAACCTCCGGGAGGCTGGTGGCGGAACGAACCTCCGGGAGGCTGATCCCCCCGGGAGGTTGGAAGAAGGAGAACACCCATGACACCATACCGCAAAAAGGAATTCTATCAGGGCGGCTATTACCACCTTTTTAATCGTGGCGCGAATCGTGATTTAATCTTTTTCAACGCGGACAATTACGTCTACTGTTTGAAACTCATTCATAAATATTTGAATAACTATGGTCTCTCTCTGATTGTGTATTGCCTGATGCCAAATCATTACCATTTCATTATCCGTCAGGAGTCGGAAGGAGGGGTATCGGAATTTATCCGGGATGTTTTTAATACTTATACGCAGGCCGTGAACCGGCAACAGCATCGCAAAGGAACACTATTCCAGGGACGCTTCAGGCATATTCACATTGAAAAGGATGAACACATTCTGCACCTATGCCGCTATATTCACCTGAATCCGGTTAAGGCGGGATTGGTGACGCTGCCTGAGCAATGGCAGTATTCGAACTATCCGGACTGGATTGGGGAGCGCGACGGTACGCTTACGGATAGATCGTTCATGCTTGATAATTTCGGCAGCAGTCGCAATTACCGGGAATTCGTCATGGATTATCTGCAAGCGAAGACGGCAGAGAAATTGATTGGAAAGTATATGTTTGATGGTTAATAAACCTCCCGGGGGTTTGGAACCTCCGGGAGGGTAAGAAGGTCGGAACCTCCGGGAGGGTAAGAAGGTTGGAACCCCCGGGAGGGTAAGAAAGGTTGGAACCTCTGGGAGGGTAAGAAAGGTTGGAACCTCTGGGAGGGTAAGAAGGTTGGAACCTCCGGGAGATTGGGCTGGGTTGACGTGGTTGTGTTAAACCTCCCGGGGGTTGGGAACCTCCGGGAGGCTGGGCGGAGGTTAGGAAATCAGTTGACTTGTTAAAAAAGATGATTTAAGTTGGATCGAACAATGATTAGTCGATAAACAGCCGGGCTTTTTTATGTAATTGATAATGGTTTTTTAAGATGACTTTAGAGCAATATATCGACAACATAAACAAACGTTACAAATTAGGCAATGCAACGGAGCATACCTTTCGCGGAGACTTGCAGCAACTGATTGAGAGTTTAGTGCCGACAATCAGGGCGACCAATGAACCGAAAAGACAATCCTGCGGGGCGCCGGACTACATCCTGACAAGGAAGGATATTCCGGTTGGATTTATCGAGGCAAAAGACATTGCCGATAAAGACCTTGAAGGAGCAAAGAAAACCGGTAATAAAGAGCAGTTCGACCGATACAAAGCGTCGTTAAACAACCTGATCATTACCGACTATCTGGACTTTCATCTGTATCGTGACGGACAATTTGTTACCAAAGTTGCCATTGGAGAAGTTACCGAAAAAGGGATAAAACCATTAACAGCGAATTTTGCCAGTTTTGAAGACTTTATAAAAGACTTTTGCACTCACATCGGGCAGACGATAAAAAGCAGTAAAAAACTTGCCGAGATGATGGCGGGTAAAGCCCGGCTTCTTTCCGAAGTGATTGAGAAGGCGCTGACCAGCGACGAAACGCATAATGAAGACAGCACATTAAAAGACCAGATGAACGCTTTTAAGAAAATCCTGATCCATGATATTACGCCCAAAGGATTTGCCGATGTGTACGCCCAGACCATTGCTTACGGGATGTTTGCGGCGCGTTCCCACGACCCTTCGCTGGAAACCTTCAGCCGGCAGGAGGCCTACGAACTCATACCAAAATCCAATCCTTTCCTGAAAAAACTGTTTGGCTATATTGCAGGATTGGATGTTGACGACCGCATTAAATGGATTGTCGATGATCTGATCACTATCTTTTTGGCCTGCAACGTAGAAGAAATCTTAAAGAACTACGGCAAGAGCACAAAAATGGAAGACCCGATCATCCATTTTTACGAAACTTTTTTGAGCGAGTACGATCCGAAATTGCGGAAAGCCCGCGGAGTCTGGTACACACCGGCGCCGGTGGTGAACTTCATTGTCCGTGCCGTTGACGATATTTTAAAAACCGAATTTGATCTGCCGCAGGGACTTGCCGACACGAGCAAAACCAAAATAAACGTAGACGTCCAGGGCAAAAAGTCCGAGCAGGAAGTCCACAAAGTTCAAATACTCGACCCGGCTGCCGGAACAGGGACATTTTTGGCGGAAGTCATCAAACTCATCCATACAAAGTTTGAAGCTCAGCAGGGCATCTGGAGCAATTATGTGGAAACCCATTTATTGCCGCGCCTCAATGGGTTTGAATTGCTCATGGCAAGTTACGCAATGGCGCATTTGAAACTGGATTTGTTATTGACTGAAACCGGCTATAACCCGACCAGAGACCAGCGTTTCAGGATTTTCCTTACCAACAGCCTGGAAGAATTTCACCCGGATACGGGGACCCTGTTTGCCAACTGGCTGAGCACCGAAGCCAACGAGGCTAACCACATAAAGCGCGATACGCCGGTAATGTGTGTGATTGGAAATCCGCCGTATAGCGTAAATAGTACAAATAAAGGAGAATGGATACTTAATCTAATAGCAGATTATAAAAAGAATTTAAACGAACGAAAAATTAATCTTGATGATGATTACATTAAGTTTATTCGTTATGGTCAGCATTTTATTGATAAAAACGGAAGCGGAATTTTAGCATATATATCAAATAATAGTTTTATTGATGGAATTACGCATCGACAAATGCGAAAACATTTATTGGAAAGTTTTGATAAAATTTATATACTCGATTTACATGGCAATGCAAAGAAAAAAGAAGTTTGCCCAGATGGCACACCAGACCAAAATGTATTTGATATTATGCAAGGTGTTTCCATAAACATATTTGTAAAGACGAATGAAAAGAAAAAAGGATATTTAGCAGATGTGATGCATAATGATTTGTTTGGTTTAAGAGAAGAAAAATATGTTGCACTTTTTGAAAATAATTTAGAGAAATTTAATTGGGAAAAATTAGTCACTAAAGAACCATATTTCTTTTTTGCTCCAAAAGATTTTAACGATGAAAAAACCTACGAAAAAGGATTTAAAATTGACACCTTATTTGTAAACTCAAATACAGGTATTCAAACAAAAAGAGATGCGCTTTGTCTTCAAAACAATAAAAGTAAATTAGTAACAATAAAAAGGGATTTTCTGAGCCTTTCTGATTCAGAAATTAGAATCAAGTATGATTTAGTTGCCGACAATAGAGATTGGAAGATAGCATATGCAAGAGAGGATTTAAAATCTAATCATCCTATAACTATTAATGTTATACATCGCCCATTTGATGTAAAATGGACATTCTACACTGGTAAATCAAAAGGATTTATTGGCTATCCAAGAGACATTACAATGAAACACATGCTCGCTGGAAAAAATTATGCTCTTCTTTTAGGAAGACAAAACAAATCAGGAACAATAGATAGTTTTTATATTACTGATCTGGTGTCGGAAATGAAATGCGCTGAAAGAACTATTCAATCGTATCATTTCCCTTTATATCTATATACAGAGCATAGCGGTCAACAAACAATTGAGCAAACAAGCGAAAGAACACCCAACCTAAACGCAGAAATTGTACAACAAATAGCAGAAATATTGGGTTTGACGTTTACCAACGAAAAAGAGACTACTGAAAATACGTTTGCCCCGATTGATATTTTGGATTACATCTATGCGGTTTTGCATTCACCAACTTACCGGGAGAAATACAAAGAGTTCTTAAAAATAGATTTCCCGCGAGTGCCCTATCCGAAAGACACAGACAGCTTTTGGCAACTGGTCAAACTGGGCGGAGAAATCCGGCAAATTCATTTACTCGAAAGCCCAATTGTAGAACATTACATTACACAATACCCGATTGATGGTGATAATATGGTACAGAAACCACTCTTTCAGAACGGCAGGGTTTACATCAACGACACCCAGTATTTCGACAATGTTCCCGAAACCG
>CAZAKB010000018.1:0-33146 GCA_964485475.1 uncultured bacterium | reverse complement strand
TGAGTAAGTATCAAGGCATTAATCAAGGTTGAATATTATGAACAAAATCATAGTCTCTTCACAAACATTCCTCATCCTGTTGCTCTTCGCAGCGTGTACAAATGAACCGGTTCTGCCCGATTTATCGACGATTTCATGGATTGATGATTATGGTTATAACAGCCGTGATCTGTTCCCGGTTAAATCCAGCGGACAGGTTCTAGGCCCTCAGATAAAAGTCTCTGTAAATACGGAAACGCAATATCTCTTGATTGACGTAAATACAATTGATTTTCTAATCATGGAAAATACGTTCAGAGATGCTAATTTCGAACCCCAACGTATATCAAACCAGGTCAGTGAAACCAGCGAGATGATGTTTGAAGAAGGGTTTTTGCACAATGTTTCCTTTCTCAATATGGATTACCCGATTTTATACGTATCTATGATCAAACGCAGCTCCGTTCCGTTCCGGGCCAAGGGAATCATCGGCCGGAATTTTCTGGTTGACGGGCAAATGACTATTGATATGCAAAATAAAATTTTTGCCTATTCAACAAATCCGGCTGTTTCTTTGAACAATCTGGCGGCCGACAGCAATCTGGTGGAAATTAATCTAAAACTTCGGAATACCGACCCCGTTGGCCTGTTGAAGTTTTATTGCACCATAAACGGAGTTAAATATCTCGCTACACTCAGCACTCGTCTTAACACAACCCAAATTAGTGCCGATCTGGCTCAGGTCATTACAGGTAAAAAGTCCAACCTGAAAACAGAAATTGAATCTCTGAAAATCGGTTCCAACGAATTTTCAGGAACAACATGCAATGTGAACAATGATCTGATGATACTGGAACCGGAAAATACCGAGTTTATTAGTATCATTATCGGGATGGATGTGATTGGTCAATGTTTGTGGACTATCGATTTTATAAATGGTCAGATGCTTATTCAATAAAAAGAACCGGAAAATAACAAATGCCCCTGATTTTAAAAACTCAGGGGCACTTCTATTTCTTATATACGCGGATTAATTTACTTTGTCAGCCAGTCGATGAGATTAAATCGCAGGATAAATCCAATCGTGATGATACTGACCATTGTTGATAATTTTATGGCAATATCGAGAGAAGGACCAGTGGTATCTTTCAGCGGATCGCCTACGGTATCTCCTGTCACTGCCGCTGAATAACTGTTCATTACTACCGTAAATTTCTCTTTTAAATCTTTCATATCCATCAGGGCTTGGTGTTCTTCAGGATCAAGTTTCAAGTACAGTTTAAATACCAGGCGGTCCTCCTGATTCAGTTTTCGGTAAAAGGCATTCAGGGTTTCGTCGTCAGAGTCACTGAGATCTTTCCCGCCAAACCGTTTGATCGGGATACTCAGTGATTTGCCTCTTTGAATATACTCCGTTTCGATATACTCTATGATATTCGCCAAGTAATCGGAAGCTTTTTCGTCGATACTGAACGCCAGCGGATTCATGTTTACCAGTTCATATAGAAAAGTGGAATAATCTTTTGTCAGAAAAAAGGGCCACAAACCACGGTTGGAAATTTTCTTGATGCCGGCACTGATCTGAAATTTTAGTTCCGATTTGGAACGCTCAATATACTTTTTTGCATTATCCCAGGCACCGCCGGAATTGGCCATAAAAATCGCAAAAAAGAAACCAAGCAGCAGATTTCCCAGAAGCATACCGACAATGCCAATTGGTCCGAGGATTAATCCGGTAACAATCGGAGATAGAATTGCAATCAGCGCCGGGGATAGCATTTTTTTCTGGGCAGCCGCTGTCGATATTTTTACACATTGACCATAATCAGGAATTGTTTTTCCGGTCATTATACCCGGAATCTCTCGAAACTGCCGGCGAACTTCGTCAATCATTTCTCCAGCCGCCACCGAGACCGCCTCGATGGTTTTACTGGAAAATGCCGCTGTTAGTGCACCACCGATAAACAAACCGATTATAAAGCGGATATCCATAATCGATCCACCGAGATAGGCCAGAATATCAGTAACTTCTGCAGAGCCTAAATCCACAATGTTTCCGGCAATTTCAATCGTCGTATTTCCCATACTGATCAACTCTGACCGAATGGTTTCGAGAAAAGCCGCAATCAGCGTTACTGCCGTCAGTGCCGCCGCTCCGATACACAGTCCTTTTCCGCGAGCAGCAGTCGAGTTTCCCAATTCATCGAGAGCATCGGTACGCATGCGCGTTTCACTGGGCATATCCGCCATTTCGGCTATACCTCCGGCATTATCCGCAATCGGTCCGAATGCGTCAGTCGATAAATTAATGCCCAACGTCGACAGCATACCAACCGCCGCCAGACCAATTGCATAGAGCCCCATGGAAAAGTCGTGAAATCCGTTCGCAGCCATAAAGGCCACCAACATTCCAATAATAATGAATCCGACGGCCGGTACTGTTGATATTAAACCGACTGATAGTCCCGAAGTAATTACCGTAGCATGACCGGTTTTGGCCTGTTTGGCAATTCCCTGAACCGGAGCGTAGGCGGCATTGGTATACAGGTCGGTAACATATCCGATCGCCACGCCCGAAGCCATACCAGCCAGCAGCGGAATAAACAGTCCCCAGAATGTTTCAGGAAACAAGATATTAATTGCCACTGCACTGAAAGCAATGGTAATGATTGTCGTCAGGTTAATGCCCCGGTTAATCGCCGATAAAAGGCCTTTTTGAGATAGGTTTTCCGATGTCCGTACCGCAAAAATCCCGATAATGGAGGCCAGTGTTCCAATTCCCGCAATAATCATCGGCAGAACCACTCCGTTAAATGCCTGGGCAATCGGAAATGCGGCCACCGATAACACCGAAGTTCCCAGGATTGATCCAACAAAGGATTCAAACAAGTCTGCTCCCATACCGGCCACGTCGCCCACATTATCACCGACGTTATCAGCGATAACAGCCGGATTCCGTGGGTCATCTTCGGGAATACCGGCTTCAACTTTGCCAACCAGATCAGCGCCCATATCGGCTGCTTTAGTAAAAATCCCTCCGCCAACACGGGCAAAGAGCGCCATAGCCGAAGCTCCCACACCGAAGCTGAGCAGTGTTGTGGTAATTGTCTGATATTTTAATGCCAGATCAACTTCAACAATAAACCGGTTCATAATTAAAAACCAGGAAATCACACAGAGCAGCGCAAAACCAACCACAACCAGGCCCATGACACTGCCACCTCGAAACGAAATTTTCAACGCCTGATTCAGGGATTTACTTGCCGAATGAGTTGTACGATTCGAGGTCATCGTGGAGGTCAGCATACCAAAAAAACCACTTAGGCCCGAGAAAAAAGCGCCGGTCAAAAAACAGAACGGCTCATACCCGCTCAAGACATGAAAACCATAGGAAAAAATCAACAGAATCACAAAAACAATAATAAAGAACAGACCTGCCGTTTTGTATTGCTGGTGCAGGTAAGCCATGGCCCCTTCACGAATATAGCCTGCAATCCGGCGAACCTGATTATTTCCCGGCTCCTGTTTCTGAATCCATAAATAAAAAAACAGGGCTGTAAAAAGCGCTATAAAAGACGCTATTGGAACAATCATTAATCGCAGTAACATAATATCTCCCAATTTTATGATGTAAAACAGACCAAAGATTACATCAATCTGCCTTTTATTTCAAGATAAATTGAGCGAGAAAAATAAAATTATTGGTTAAAGACAGGCCGATCCGTTTCAAAATCATAAAAGGTTTTTCGGGTCAAGTCGGCTAACAACAGTTTATAACTGATATAGGCTTCCAGACGAGAGACATGGGCCTGGCTCAGGCGATTCCGGTCCAGTGCCAGAGACTGGCTGTTAATATCACCATTACTGAATCGCTGTTTGCTAATTTCAAAACTTTTTTCGGCGACCATAATGTTTTTTTCAAGTAATTGCAGGCGCCGGAGACTGCTTTTTAACTGATTTACAGTTTCGCGAACGTCGCGTTCAACACTGATTTTTTCATTTTCCAGAGTATATTGCGCTTTGCGGAGATTCGCCCGGGACGCCTGTACCTGAGCTTTGGTTACCCCCCAATCCCATAGCGGAATCGAGACGGTAAGAGAAATCCCTTTATTTCCGGGTCGGTTTTTAAATTCACTCATCGCATTCTGGAATGTTGTCGATAACAATATTTCACGATCATTTTCACCGACCCCGATAAAATCATAGTAGGCCGTAATCGAACCGGTAATCTGCCCATTGAGTCTTTTACGTCTGATATCAATTTCCGCGAGTTCTGTACTGATTTCATTTTCACGAATTTCCAATCGGTTTTTTAAACCCAACTCAACAGCCTGTTTTACGTCCACTTCAATCGGAATATATTCCAGTTCAGAATAAATAATTAATGAGTCGGCCAGTGGTAATCCTAATAATTGCTTAAACGCATCTTCCTGGGATTGCCGGTTCGATCGGGAAATATCATGATTATTCAAGGCCTCTCCCAAGTCCACTTCCATCTGCAATGCTTCAACCTCGGCAATCACACCGGCCTTATATTTATTCTGAGCCAGTTCAAAGGTTTCCTGTTGATATGCCAATGTTTGCCGGGCAATCTTTTCCCGTTCAATCATTGAAACCAGGTAATAGAACGATTGGCCAACCTCATACTTCAGATCCAGTTCCGATCTAAGAAGCTGCTTTTTGGACATCTCATAATTCAGTTCCGCCTGTCGCAGACTGACCTTGATATTACTGAATGAATAAAATGCTTCCAGTGGTTGTTCAAAACCGATTCGCGAATTCAGCTGAATCGTCTGGCGTTTTTTGTCGTAGTCTTCCAGATTATAAAAACCGGTGCTAAAATACAGATGACCATCCGTCGGCAAAGGTTGGCTGATGCTCAGGTCCGATTGATAGTTTGCCTGTTTGATCGGAGAATAATACACGCCGAGGCTGTCCTCGAATGCCCGGATGGTTTCGGTATAATTGGGCGCTTTGATTTTTAAGTCAATGCTGGTTTTAAACCGATTGGTTGCCGCCTTCAGGGTGTATTCCGCACTGTTCAGGTTTTCAATCAGAACCAGCATTTTATAGCTTTTCTCCATCGCAATTGCTAAACTCTGGTTCAAATCCAGTTCATGGACGGTTTGAGCAACAGATGACCGATAAAAAATGCCCGTAATTATTAAAGAAATGAGGATTGTGTTTTTCATTGGTTTACCATCTCAGATTAGTCATCATTTATTCGTACCGTAAGGCTTCAATCGGATTCAGATCGGCTGCTTTCCGGGCGGGGTAGTATCCAAAAAGTATCCCGACAATACTACTCACCCCAAAGGATAATAAGACCGACCACAGGCTCACGGCCGTTTCCCATTCGGAATACAACGTTACCATGTAAGTCAAAAAATACCCTATGACGATTCCGATAATACCGCCAATCAGGCTCAGAATAATCGCTTCCACTAAAAATTGATTCCGGATGTCCAGTTTAGTCGCACCAAGAGATCGGCGAATACCGATTTCCCGGGTACGTTCCAGAACCGACGCCAGCATGATATTCATGATACCAATACCGCCAACCAATAGTGAAATGCCAGCAATGGCACCCATAACAATATTGAAGATTTTCTGGGTTTCTTCACTTTGACGGAGCAATTGTTCCGGCACAATCAAATTATAGTTTTCTTCGTTATGACGTCGAAACAGGATCTTTTCGATGAATTCTGCGCTGGAAAGCACATAGCGACTATCGGAAATCTGAATAATGATCTGATCCAGTTCACTTTTCCGGGGATTTCGCTCAAAACGGACCAGAACCGTATTTACCGGTATGAAAATATGAGTGTTTAAATTCACCTCGCTATTACCGGCAACGCTGACCGGCTGATAGGCCAGAACTCCAATGACCGTAAACCAGATATTATCGATTTTAATGACTTGGCCCATGGGATTTTCGACTGGAAACAGTTCTGCGGCAACATCGGCACCGATAACACATACCTTTTGAAAGAGAGAATTGTCCTGGTTTGTAAAGAACGCTCCTTTTTCAAGATGAAGACTTATCAATTGAAAGTACACAGGTTCCGTTCCTGTCACGATTACATCTAAAAACCGATTGAGCGTCGAAGCTTCATACTCCTCTTCCACCACCGGCGCCGAACAGGAAACCGTTGGTAAAATCTCTGCGATGGCTTGCCGATCTGCCAGGCCGAGCTTAAACGCTGGTTCTGAATCGGATTCATCGTCTTCATCTTTATTTTGAATAATAATGTTGTTAAGTCCCAGAGACTGAATCTGGTTCATGGTTTTCCGGCGGGCACCTTCGCCAATTGCCAACATAGATATTACAGCCGCGACACCGAATATAATTCCCAGCATTGTCAGGAACGAACGGGTCTTGTGCTCTTTTAAACCTTCCACACTGATACTGAATTGTTCGCCTGTAACCAGATTCAGTATCCGTTTTAGCCGATTTAGTCGGGGCTTTTTGAATTTAAATAACACGGTCATTTTACTCAACCATAAATCACTACATGGCGCTCTTCAGAAGCTGTTTGCTTTTTTGATTTCGGTGCTTCCTTTTGACCTCCCAATCCTTTATCTTTTTTCAGGCGAATGACGTCACCTTCCTTTAATCCGCTCTGTATCAGTATAAAATTAGCGTTGGTTTTTCCCGTTTGAATCCGGGTAAATTGACCGTTATCACCATAGACACCGGTTTGTTCATTTTCAAGAACTAGCGCGTCAATTGGAATAAATAATGTATCGACAATTTCATCGATAATGATTCGACAACTGGCACTCATGCCTGGCTTTAGGCGTTCATCGAAATTCTGGATATTTACCTCAACATCAAATATGTTTTTCTTGGTGCGATAGTCTCGGTGCGCCAGTGCTGAAATATTGGCAACTGCGCCGGACAACACCGTATCATGAACAGCATCCACCCGGATTTCGACCGGCAGACCGATCTGAATTCTGGAAATATCGATCTCATTTATCGAAGTTATGACTTTCATCTTTGATTGATCGGGAATTTCCAATATTGACATTCCCCGCCAGGGACTTGAACCAACTTTTATTTTGCTCATGCCACCGCTGCCGTCCCAGACCTCTTTGTATACTACCAAACCGCTTGCCGGAGAAATAACCGTCAATTTACCAAGATCATCCTGAGCCTGTTGTAACTTCAGGCGAGCCTGTTCCACCTGAAGCTCCGATTGACGAATTGACGCCACATTTATTTTCTTAGTCGCCTCGATTTTTTCAATCAGTTGCTGATAAGATATTTCCGCCTTTTTTAGTGAATATTCGATTTCTTTCCGTTTATTTTCTGCTTCATAAACAGCATTCTTGGCCCTTAGTCGGGTCTGTTCGAGATTGTACTCCTCAATTTTTAATTGGCTTTCCAGGTCGGCACTTTGTTTTCGGATATTGGCCAGTTTGCTTTCATGACTGGCAATGGCGGTTTCCATTGTGTTTCGGGCTTCCTGGGCACGTTGATTGAATTCAGCTGCGTCAAATTGGATCAGGAAATCCCCCGGTTTTACATCCTCTCCTTCGGGTATCAATTTCACAATTCTGGCATTACCATAAATGCTCGACGGCGCCTTAATAATATAGGAATCAATCGCCTTGACCTCGCCTTTGGATTCGAGATCAATAGTAAAGGTATCCCGTTTTACTGTAAAACGCGGGGTTTCATCTTCAGGCTGAATGATAATTGCAAGTACGATTCCCATTACAGGAATCAAAAAAATAAACAGCCATTTGTAGTGTAAACGGATATTTTTAATACATTGGGTAATCTTTTTCATTTATTGACTCTTTAAAACATTTTTCAAAACTCTTGATTCGCCAAAAAACGGTCTTTATTTTTCACGGATCCGCGGATAAATGCATTTCCGTGATATAAACCGATCAATTGTACGGGGATGCGGTGTCCCTGTTCACTATTGAGATAGTAATTATCCTGATCATTAAATAAACACCACGAAGGAATTCGATTGACATTTTCAAGGGTATCAAGTTTGAGGGTGACAACTGCCGAAAGGCCGGGCTTCAGCCGCAGGTTTTCGGGTGCATTGATTTTCACATCCACAACATAGCATTTCGAGAAAGACGTACTAGAGTTATTTTCAACAATTTTTGAAATATAGCTGATATTCCCGTTAAAAACAGTATCGGGATAGGCTTCAATAACAATGTCTGCACATAATCCTTCTTTTATAAACGGCCGGTCGACTTCATTTATTTCCAAAATCACTTTCATGTTATTCGGATCGGGAATTTTTAAAATCGGATCCTGGGGATTGACAGTATCGCCGAGTTTAATTTTTTCACCGGATTGCCACCTCCGTCCCTGTTTGTAATACACCACCATACCGTCTTTTGGAGAAGTAATGTACATATCATTTATAACTTTCCGATCAAGTTCAATTTTCGAACGTGTCTGATCAATTTTGAGCCTCACTTCATTTAAATCATTTTGATTCAATATCTCCTGGGCTATCAATGCTTCTCTGGCACGAATAATGTTCTGACGGGTTTTTTCTAATTCCAATGCCGCATCTTGTTGCGCAATGTCCGAATTATAGCGGGCTTGTACCCATTGATTCTTGTCGATCTCTTCCTGAAGTTCTAGCCCCGCCAAATTGTTTCTTAATTCGGCCATTGTCTGTTCGGCTGTCAATCGTTTTTCTTCATATTCCTGTTCAAAACCTTCCATCTGCTTAATGGACTCTTCACATTGTCGTTCTACCTGACGAGTATCAAATATCACAACTGTATCGCCCTCGGCGACTATTGAACCCTCGTCCGGCAGATAGACAATCTGGTAGGAGAGATTCCAGTTTGCGGGCGCTGTGATGATCATTGCATTCACCGATTCCAGTTCACCCGCTTCAAGAACCGTTACCAGGCTGTCATCAGTTATTTGATAGGTTTCCGGCAATCCAGTTTGCCGTCGGATACAACTATTGATAAATAGAGCACTGATTAATATCCAGATATTTAAACACATCCGGAATGAATGTTTAAAGAATACTAGTGGCGATGAGCGATTTCTTGTCATTTATACAACAGATACAATTCTCTGGAAATTAATGTAATTATTTTAAAAAGTCATGCGATTTTAATATTGACGATCTACTACCCGCAAGTATATTGGAGCTAAATGTGGGTTTTAATATATTGATTATGGAAATTGGTTTAAGTAATTGGAAATCACTTCGGGCTCATTGTATTAATTCCGGAATTGACATTACCAGATATTCAACTATCCTGTGTAAAATAGATTGACCAGGAAGACGAACTATTTTATAGAATTGAATACTGTTTAAAAACTTAAGGCACTAATCTAGTTTGAAGTAAGGACAAGTTAATAGATTGACTTTTTTAACTATCCCGGTTAATTTAACTCCAATTATGATTTAATCACTATAAAGGAGAATTGCTTTGAAAAGTGTCGGCAAGCTAGCTTTTTTACTATTTCTCTGCTCCCTCACATTGATGGGCAGCACGACCGGAAAAATCAACGGCCGGGTTGTCGATTCCCAAACCGGCGAACCGCTAATGGGTGTCAATGTTTACCTGGAAAACACGTATCTTGGCGCTTCTACAGATATAAACGGTGAATTCTATATCATAAACATCCCCGCCGGACGCTATAATCTGGTTGCCGGAATGATCGGGTATACGAGCTACAAAATTAAAGATGTTGAAATAATGGTTGATCTGACCACTCAGCAGCAGATTCATTTATCTTCCTCTGTTCTTGATTTGGGAGAAGTAATTGAAGTTTTCGCTACACGGCCGGTCGTTCAAATGGATGTGACATCAGGACAGTCGGTTATAACATCCAAACAACTGGAGGCTTTACCCGTAGAAACCATCGGCGATGTTCTCAGCACCAAAGCTGGTATTACAAAGGGGGCCGGCGGCGAAATTCATATCCGTGGTGGCCGCTCTTCGGAAGTTGGATATTTGGTCGATGGCATATCAGTTTCTGACCCCTCTTTTGGCGGCATGCCGGTTGGAGTGGAAAACTCTGTTATCCAGGAGCTCAAAGTTGTCAGTGGAACATTTAACGCCGAATACGGCCAGGCCATGTCCGGAATTGTCAATATCGTTACCAAGGATGGTGGGGATAAACTTTCGGGGAATATTTCGGCATATGCCGGTGATTATGTCAGCAAACACAATGATATCTGGATGAATGTTGATGACGTCAACCCTGGCCATATTACTAACCTGGAATTGAATGTAAGCGGTCCGGTGCCACTATTAAAAAAGAATCTGAAATTTTTTACTTCTTACCGAAAATACTATAATGAAGGTTATTATTACGGTATGCGTGAACATAACACAAACGATGTGATGTTTGTTCAGCCCCAAACCACGATTACTCTGTTACAAAGCCCTTATGCGGACCAACTCAACTTTTTTGAAAATTTTAATGATATTAATAATAATAATCAGTTTGATGGTGGCGAACCCTATTTCGACATTAACGCCAATGGTCAATTTGATTTTGGCACCGATCCGTTTAATGATTTAAACAATAATGGTGTTATTGATGGAGAATATTTTACCGACTATGACTGGAATGGTGAATGGAATAATGGTTTCTCGGGCGACAGTGCTTATGTACCCATGAACACTTACGACAAACAATCATTTCAGACAAAACTTACCTGGTCGGTGACCCCCAAAATTAAACTTCGATACAATATTCTGACATCGACAATTGATGATAAAACATTCAGTGAATATCATCGGTATAAATATAATCCCGACGGCCAGCCTACCAGACATCGCCGTAATCTAACCCAAATCCTTGATCTCAGCCATAGTCTTTCCGAAAAGATGTACTACACCGTAAAACTGTCACAAGTATATTCTACTGATGAAACATATATTTTTGATGATTGGCAAAATTCCGGCTATTTCCCAAATATTATTCAAACCTCTATGTCATACGAATTCTACAGCGGAGGAGTGTATTCCGGCTATACTTCCCGAACAAATCTATCAAATGCCTTTGATTTTGATTTGACCTATCAGATAAATAAAGTTCATCAGTTCAGAGCCGGCGTTGAAGCCAAGCGGCATACGATGAAATACAAAACCTACACAGTTTATGTTAACGAAGTAAATAGCTGGGAACCGACGATATATTCTTCCGAAACAAGCACCTCCTATGATAAATACACTCGTAAGCCGGAAGAATTTTCAGCCTATCTTCAGGATAAAATTGAATTAGAGGATATGATTATTAATATTGGTCTGCGTTATGACTACTTCAATTCAAATTATTTTTTACCCGCTGATATGCGCGACACGCTCCTGGTTATTGAAAACCGGGTCAGCCTGAACGATTTGGTTCTTGTAGCCGCTGAACAGAAATCCCAGATCAGTCCGCGACTTGGTATTTCTTACCCCATTACCAACATGGGAACAATCCACTTTTCATATGGTCATTTTTTTCAGATTCCACCCTTTGCCTATCTGTATTCCAACCCGGAATTTGAAATTACTTCCGGTGCATTTAACAGCTCTCTCGGCAATTCCAATCTGAATGCCCAGAAAACGGTCAAATACGAAATTGGTTTTTCTCAAGGGCTGACTCAAAGTCTGCGCCTGGAAATCACCAGTTACTATAATGATATTAAAAACCTGCTAAGCAGCGCAATTTTTGAACTGTATAGCGCCGGTGATAAATATACCATGTACACCAATCAGGATTACGGGTATGTTAAAGGTGTCTCATTATCATTGGAACAACAAAAAATTGGTTTTATCGGTGCTTCCCTCGATTATACGTTTCAGGTCGCCAGGGGAAATGCGTCGGACCCTTTAGCCGTTTTTTATGATAATCAGACTCAACCGCCGATTGAAAGTGAAAAAAAGGTGGTTCCTTTGAACTGGGACCAGACACATTCACTGAATCTGAATGTAACCATGGGGCCTGAGGACTGGAATGTTTCATTCATTGGCCGCCTCTATTCCGGTCTGCCTTATACACCACAATTTCAGGGATATCGTCTGGATAAAGAAAACAGCCAGCGAAAACCATCTCAGATGACCTGGGATATGTATGCAAACAAAACGTTCACCATTAACAAAATGCACCTAATGGCATTTATTAAAATATATAATCTGTTCGACAAACTAAACGAACGCTACGTGTTTGATGACACCGGTCGCGCAACGTATTCATTAACCCCAACATATATGCCAAACCAGGGAGATCTATACGGCCGACACGATCTCTCGGATTACCTGAATTACTCATGGTACTATCAATCCCCACGTGAAATTCGGATCGGATTGTCTGTTGGTTTCTAATTAAGGATATTATAATGAAAAGTAATTGTACACTAATTCATACCTTTCAACGGGTTATTACTCGTAGAGGAGTTTCAATGAGACCTATGTATTTAAAACAACTCGTCTTAATAAGTTATTTGACGGCTGGAATTATTCTACACGCCGGGATTCAGAAAGAATTTATCCACCCTGAAACCAAAGAAATTATTGTCAAACCCGATAAAAAATCATCATTGGCCGACTGGAAACGGTATCACGATTTTGAAAACTACATTGCCAAGACTAATGGTCGTATCAACCGCGCTTCTGGAATTCATAAAGGCAACCGTGTCCGGACCCTGTTTTACAATTATGGTACCATTGGAAAACCAAATACCGAACCATCTTTGGAATGGCCCGTAGGAAGCAATGAAGGATATGGATTTGAATTTGGAATTATCGTCGGATCAAAGGTTAAAACAAAAAGCAATACATTACGATATATATTGACAGAATCGATTGATGATGGTGATAAATCTCCCGGTGGTGCTTCCTGGGGCTGGGAACCTCTTTCCGGATATAATGATCCAACCAGAAGTGATATTGCCATGTATCCATCATCCGATACCGATAATGATGGAAAGCCGGATTCCTGGCCGGCCAGCTGGTGGAACAACGATTTCCAGGATTATATTTGGCCCGGAGAATATGGTTACAACATAACAACCGCTGACGAGGAAAGTTACTTCGTTATGGACGACTATTATAACAAAGAATTTAACCGTACAGATTATGATTATCCTTCTGAGGCCGAAGATCCAAGTGGAAATGAAGTATACCATTCAGACATTAAAAATACGTATTATTATCCCGACACCACTGACTATGAACGCGGCGGTCTGGGACTGCAAACAATGTCTCGCGGATATCAATGGGCTCACACGTTGTCACAAGATTGTATTTTCTTTATCTATGAAATTACCAATGTCGGAACTGAGACTTTGACCGATGCCGTTTTTGGAATGTTTGGTGATCCACACGTTGGAGGCGCAAATGATTATGGTGATGACGATGCGTCTTATGACACAAAAATTGATATGGTCTATGCCTGGGACCATGATTTCCGCGGAGATGGTGGTTTTATGCCGGGCTATTTCGGTTATAAATTTCTGGAAAGTCCCGGCGAACCCTACGATTTAATTGATAACGATGAAGACGGAATGACCGATGAATCTATGCAGGATGGTATTGATAACGATAACGACTGGATGACCTTCGGTGATTACAACGGTAACGGTGTCTGGGATGAGGGCGAAGATATTAATAATGATACCGGTCGTGACGGTGTTGGTCCGCTGGATACTCACTATCCAGGTCCGGATTCAGACGGCTCCGAAGCAAACAATCAGGCCGATCCGGGAGAACCCAATTTTGACGAAACCGATCTCGACGAAGCAGACCAGATTGGTTTGACATCATTCAATGTCGTGGGATTTCATGAAATCTACCCCTACGAGGATGAAGCTTTCTATAATATGATGAGGGCCGAAATCATCGATTCCAGTTTTAGTCAAACAACAGATAACGTTTTTCTGTACTCATCCGGACCAATTATCATGAATCCAGGCGATACTCGGCGTTTCTCGATTGCCCTATTATTTGGTTACGATAAAAAAGACCTGTATAATAGTGCGGGTATTGTCCAGGAGATTTACAATGCCGGATATCGTTTCGTTAAAGCACCGGACAAACCACTTGTTTCTGCTGTTCCAGGTGATGGCCGGGTAACACTTTATTGGGACACCCGTTCCGAGTTCTCCCGGGACCCGGTTTATGAATTTGATTTTGCAGGTTACGCAATTTACCGTTCAACCGATTATGGTTTCAATGATTGTTTCACCATAACCGACGCCGAGGGAAATCCCAAACTATGGGAACCAATCGCTCAATTTGATTTAGTCGATAATTGGGAAGGACCCCATCCGGTCGAACAGATTAATGGAATTCATTATTACATGGGAAATAATACCGGCTTACAACATTCATGGACGGATACAACTGTCATGAATGGAATGACTTATTACTATGCCGTCGTTGCTTATGATTCCGGATCAGTAGTAAACAATATTCCGCCAACCGAATGTACAAAAAGTATTGAGCGGACGGTTACCGGTGAAATCCGCCTTGATGATAATACCGCTATGGTTACTCCGCAGTCACCTTCGGCCGGTTATAGACCACCAGAGTTAACTATATCCAATGAGAATACCGAATTCGGTGGTACTGGACAAATCTCGGTATCGGTAATTGATCCAGCGGTTATAAAAGACAACCACACCTACGAAATCCGGTTTACCGATACTTCGATGGATTCCATAGATAATGATAATGACGGCGTGTTGGATTCTCTAGACTTTGACGAACTGATGCGCGAAACGCGTTACTATGATTTCTATAACGTCACGGATCCGGATAATCCGGAATTGTTGATTGAAAAATCAAACTATATGAACGGTGAAGATTTCAATCCATACATAGACGGATTGAAAATTCAGGTTTGGAACGATGAGACTGAAATCAATGAAGAAGCTACTGGCTGGATCAGCGGAAATTGTAATTATGATATTATCGTTGGACTCTATGCACCCACGGGTAAAACTTATAAGTATCCCAGCGATTTTGAAATTGAATTAAAGGACACTATCGAAGAAGTTTCTTATAATCGAAAAGATATGGCATTTACGGTTATCAACTTGACTACCGGAGATACGGCAGAAGTTGTCTACTTTCCTGTTACAAATTCCGGTACAATTGTTTCCGGTGAAAAAGTTGTCCCCCTGGTGTTCGGTGAAAGTTCTCAGATTGGCACCTGGGAAATTAAATTTAACGCTCCGATTAAAAGCGCTACTACAATTTATCAGGATTACAAAGGCAATGTCTGGTATGGAACAGATGGCGCAGGGCTGGTGAAAGTCAGTGGCAATGTCTTAAAACGGTGGAGTTCCCCGGCAACTGTTAATGCATTTGCTTATCATAACAGCGATATTTTCATTGGTTCAAAAACAGGTTTATCCTTCTGGAATTCCTATGAAATTTTGGACATCAACAACGATTATTTAATTAACTCAAATGTACGGGCTTTAATCAATGATGCCGATAATAAACTCTGGATTGGAACGGCCGCCGGAATAACCATTTTTGAAAACAGCCGCTATTCGTACGACCTGACCCCGGATACTGACGAATTACCCTCTTTGAATATTCTTTCCATGCTAAACGATTCGCAGAACCGAATCTGGATTGGGACCGATCAAGGGATTAGCAAAGTTGAAAACGGGACATGGACACCTTATACGGATCTGGGTTTGAGTAGCAGCAAGGTTATCACATTGGTGGAAATTAATTCAACGATTATTGCTGGTACTGAAGCGGGTTTATCTTATTTTGACGAAGGTAATTGGGTTCCGTTTTCCACATCCACACTACCTGAGCAAAAAATACTCTCAATCGTTTCCTATGATAATTCAATCTACATTGCCGTCAGTGGAAATACCGCTGAAACCGGACTTTATTGCAGCGTCATCGATCCCGGAAACTGGAATTTTACTCGTTATTCCGTTGAAACTGGTGAGTTGACTAATAATAATGTTACAGCATTATTCGTTGATAATCTGAATCGCCTGGTTATCGGTAATATGTACGGTTTGGATTTCTATTCAAGCGCTGATGCTTGGTATAGTTACAATCCTGAACCTGGCGACAAATTGCGGATACACACCAAGAAACCCTTTTCCAATCTCGATTCTTATAAATTTACGACAACCGGTGCTCACATTGATGCCGAAGATAAGAAAGATGATTTGGATAAAATTGCTGTCGTACCAAATCCCTATGTAGCCACCGCTATCTGGGAGCCAAAGCCTGATTTTGTCGTTGGGCGAGGTGAGCGGAAAATCTACTTTATTAATATGCCCAGCAGCGGGACAATTCGAATTTACACATTGAATGGAGAACTGGTTAAAAAAATACAGGTTGATAACAATATTAATAACGGTGCCGTATCCTGGAATCTTTTGAATGAAGATAATCTGGAAATTGCCTATGGTTTATATATCTATCATGTAGAAACCAATAACGGTACGAAGATTGGTAAATTTGCTATCATTAAATAAACTATTAGAATAAGGATATGATTATGAAAGCACCCAAATATGCCTTCCTTTTAATTCTCTGCTTCGGGGTTTCCGGATTGCTAATGGCGCAATCCAAGGTTGGCACAACCAGTGCGCAATTTTTAAAAATAAGTGTTAGTCCCCGCGCCAGTGCTATGGGAGATGCATTTGTAGCTTTATCTAATGATGCTTCCGGACTTTTTTGGAATCCCGCCGGCGTGGCAGATCTAAAAGGCAACCAGGTTTTTCTGAACCATACCGAATGGCTGGCCGGGATTGCTCACAATTTCGGGGCGGTTGTCATTCCCCTGGCTCAATACGGTACGCTTGGTGCCAGTGTTACATCATTAACAATGGGCGAAATGATAATCAGAACGGAAGAAAAACCGAACGGGACCGGTGAAATGTTTACGGTGTCGGGAATTTCAGCCGGTGCTTCGTATGCCAAACACCTGACAGATCGTTTCTCAATTGGTTTTAGTGCAAAATACATTCAAGAGCAGATCTGGCATATGAGCGCCAGTACCTTCGCAATTGACATTGGTTCCCTTTTCCGTACCCGGTTTAATGATATGAAAATCGGTATGTGTATTTCCAATTTCGGCGGAGATATGCAGATGACGGGCCAAGACGCCCTGGTCACTTATGATGCAAATCCATATATAGACGGAAATAACGACAATATAAACGCTCATCTGGACACTGAATTCTGGTCCCTTCCGCTTATTTTCCGGGTAGGGGTTTCCATGGATATCCTTCATAATGCATTTATGCGCATTACCGCCGCTGTTGACGCTGTTCATCCAAACGACGTTGATGAATATCTAAATCTTGGAACAGAAATCAGCTGGAATGAGATCGTTTATCTGCGCGCCGGTATTCGGCACTTCGGTAATGACATCATTGCCGGAAAAACTATTAATTTTCTGGGCAGTGGATCGCCAACATTTGGCGCCGGAATAAATTATCCGCTTTATAATACGATGAAACTGGGGGTCGATTGGGCATTTGTTGATTATGACAAGCTGGAAAAAACACAACGATTTGCGATTCTTTTCACATTCTGATACAATATTTTGAAGTATTTATCAATAGAAATCCCCAATGTTCGCATTGGAGTATTTCATTTAAAAAATCTAAAAAAGTTTAAAGATTTTTTCCAGGCACGTTTTTACTCTTGAAATTGACTTCAATTCTTTTAAACTATAATTGCAATTGTATGTGCGGTGTGTTAACTAACTAGTTTATGATATATACCGAGGAGGATAAATGAGGCGAATACGTTGGGCAAGTGCGGTAGTTTTGATATTGGCGATCAATATTTGCTACGCTGGAATTTCCGGTAAAATATTGGGGCGGATCGTCGATGCGCAAACCGGTGAACCTTTGGTTGGAGTCAATGTCGTCATTGAAGGAACAAGCATGGGAGCAGCCAGTAATACTCAGGGCAATTTTATCATTATAAATATCCCGCCAGGTACTATCAATCTGAAAGCATCCATGATTGGCTTCAAACCAGTTATCGTTCAAAATGTGCGCATACGTGTGGATTTGACGACAAATGTTCAGATTGACATGGAACCAACAGTTCTGGATCTTGGGGAATCTGTCGTTGTGACAGCCCAGAGAGCGATGATTCAAATGGATGTTACCTCATCGCAAGCCATTGTCGGTAGCGACGATATTGATGAAATGCCGGTAGAAGAATTCGAAGAAGTCGTCAAAATGCAAGCCGGTATCGTTCAAGGCAGTGGTGGCGAACTGCATATTCGCGGTGGCCGATCGAACGAAATATCCTATTTAATTGATGGAATTTCAGTTACCGATCCTTATAGTAGTTCAATGGGAGTCGAAATAGAGAACAATGCTATTCAGGAACTTCAAGTCGTCAGCGGTACTTTTAATGCTGAATATGGTCAGGCAATGTCGGGTATCATCAACATCGTCACCAAAGAGGGTGATTTTGACAGTTACTCCGGTAATGTATCCCTTTCTATGGGGGACTATTATACAAAAGATACCGACATCTATTACAAAGGTGATGATTTTCAAATAAGCAGTATAACCGATATCCAGGGAAGTCTCAGCGGACCGCTACCTCTGTTCAAAGACCGTTTCTCCTTTTTTGCTTCGGGTCGTTACAATAATGAGTTAGGCTATCTATGGGGCCAACGATATTTTAACCCCGATTCCTGGGTATTGGACTCGACACATACTCAATGGAATCTGGACCAAACTAATCTTGGGGACGAGAAAGATATTGCCATGAACTGGTCGACACAGTTTTCAGGGCAGGGAAAATTGTCATTTCGCCTGACATCGAACCTGAAACTAATTGCCAGTTTTCAGGGCAGTAAGACAAAATATCAAACCTATAGTCATTTATACAAATTTAATCCAGATGGACGGCCGACCTATTATTCAAACAACTTCAACGGAATATTAACATTGAATCACACCCTGTCTTCCAGAACGTACTATTCCCTGAAATATTCCTATACCGAAAATGCATATAAATACTATTGGAATGAAGATCCTGAAGATTCAACTAAGTATAACACGGACCCTCTGGTGTTTAATCTTTTTTCGGGTTACGCCTTTTACTTAGGTGGAATGTCAATGAGTCATTATTATCGAACCTCGATCTATCGCACTCTAAAATTTGATTATAACAGTCAAATCAACATGACCCATCTGATAAAATGGGGTTTCGAATATAAAACAACTTCCGTTGACCGTTTAAGTTATGTAGTTCAGGTAAATAAAGACACAGATTGGTTGCCAACAATTCCAGTTTATAATCCCGCCGATCTAAACACAGAAATCTATCAGTCCAGCATCAATTACGATAAATCTTATCATACTCCCTATGATTGGTCTGTCTATATTCAGGATAAAATGGAATTCAGTGACATGATTGTCAATATTGGGATACGGTACGAATACTTCAATTCAAATGGTCAGATTTTATCGGATCCCCGGGACCCAAACCCATACTCTCCGATTTACCCCGACAATCGTTTCTGGGATTATGGTACTGACGGTATTGGCCCGGATGATTCTGGATATATAGAGCCGGATGCCGACGGAAGTGAAGGAAATGGCACACAGGATATCGGTGAAGCTGACAAAACCACAGAAGAGCGACTGAAATATTGGTTCAAGGATTCAAAACCAAAAACCCAGATAAGCCCACGCTTTGGGATTGCTTATCCCATTACAGATCGCGGTGTCATTCACTTTTCCTACGGTCACTTTCTCCAGATGCCATCCCTGACATATATGTACGACAATCCTGATTTTGAAGTTTCATCCGGGTATAACAGTACAATGGGAAATACCGACTTAGAACCACAGCGTACGGTCCAATATGAAGTCGGTTTACAACAGCAGATTACTCCTGATATGGCCTTTGATGTTACCGGTTTTTATAAGGATGTCCGTAATTTGACCAGTACCGAAGTGATTGAAACCTATGTTGCCGGCACTTTTTATGCCAAGTATATCAACTATGATTTTGGAAATACCAAAGGAATTACCTTTGCATTAAACAAACGCCGGACAGGACTTCTCGCGGCATCTGTTGATTATACTTATAGCATCGCAGAGGGTAATGCCTCCGATCCAAATGCAAATTTTTGGGACGTGGCCGCTGGTGCAGAACCACAAAAACAACTCATTTTTCTAGACTGGGATCAGCGCCATACATTAAATGCATCCGTTTCTATTTCTGACCCACGTTCATGGGGAGTTAGTTTTCTGGGATATTATGGGAGTGGCTTACCCTATACGCCATCAAATGTTGAAGGTGATCCGGAAACATTTAAAAACAGTGACCGAAAACCAGCTCAGTATAATGTCGATGTGAAAACATACAAGAAGCTGCAATTGGGTAAATATCAAATCGCTCTCACATGTAAAATCACTAACCTGTTTGACCGCCGGAATGCCCGTTATGTTTTCGCGCGGACCGGGCGGGCGGATTACAATATCCGGGATGGTCAGGATACTGATATTGGGTATGATATTCGTCCTGACTATTACACCCCTCCAAGACAAATCAAGTTTGGTGCAGAAATTCAATTCAAATAGAGAGGAAATACTCATGATAAATCGCTGCCAGAAAATATTTGTGATTTTACTTCTTGTTTTGTTGGGAGCCAATGCGTTAGTGGCCGCTGACGGAAAAGTTAAATCGACAACGGGATTATTCGGATTGGGAAAAACCACCCAGACAGAAGCATACATCGATCGGAAAGACGGAATAATGGATGGAAATCTGATTCTGACCCTTTTTTATAATTTTGGTGGAATCGGAAACTGGAATATTGCCGGGCGTCTGAATTCCGGTATTTATCCAAAGGGTTCCGGTCGTAGTTACTTTGCTGAATTTACACCGGTTATCGGAGCAGAAGTGTACAATGCTGATGGCTTACGCACTCATATTTTCTCAGATGGTATTGTTGTTGATTCGCGGAACCAAATGGATAAAGACGAAAACGGCCGCCAGTTAGGCTTTGATCCCATCGTTGGATTTGCTAATCCGTTACAGGATAAAATTGCCATGAGCGATGATTCTGAATCCTGGCCGGATTGCTGGCCAGACAGAGATGAAAGCTGGTGCGGATATTGGAACGGCCAATACGGGAAATATGTTCGTGGTGATCTGGAAACCTACTTTGTAATGAGTGATTATGAAAATGATGAATTTCCCTTTTACCCATTTAGCGCCCCAGATTATCGTCACCTGACAGGTAATATAACCGTTAATGGAAGTGCTCTCATTTTAACTGCCAATGATTATATTTTTAACCCCGATCTTATTAAATCATATGGCAAAAATGATGTTGTGAAAGTATATAACGGATCTTTGGAAAAAAACGCTGATTTTTATTCAATTGATGCTGTGGGCGATGTAAATGCCGATGGCTATTCAAACTATCTTGTTCTTGGTGCCGATTTTGCCACCAGTAACCTGACCGATCAAACAGATGCTGAATTTTCCATTATGAAAGGAAATGTTCGTGGTTTAGCGTTTCAGGTTGATGTTCGTGGTTACCAGTGGGCTCATCCGGCCGCAGAAGATTTGATCATCTGGACATACTGGATTAATAACACAGGTGATGTTAATTATGAAAATACGGTCTTCGCCATGTATGGCGATGCCGACGTCGGTGACGATGGCGACCAACATGATGATGATGCCTGGTTTGACAGACCCAACTCCATTGTATATCAGTGGGACCATAATATGTGGAGTAATGTAAAGGGCGGTTTTAAGCCGGCATATTTCGGTTGGCGATTTCTTGAGTCCCCGGGAAATCCACTTGATGGTATTGATAATGACTACGATAATATGATTGATGAAAGTCAATCTGATGGTATTGACAACGATGGTGACTGGATCTCGGAGTTAGATGACAAGGGTTCGGATGGTATTGGGCCATCCGACGAAGATTATCCAGGCCCGGACTGGGATGGTTCGGAAAATAATGGAGTCCCGGACGCCGGTGAACCAAATTTTGAATACACCGATAATAGTGAGTCTGATCAGATTGGATTGACCAGCTTTTCCGCCGGGCCATGGCCGGCTATTTTATGCGCTAATGACGAGGGAATCTGGCAACAGGCCAGACCAGATAATTTTGGATATATCCAAAATACCGTAGACTTGACTTTTCTTTATGGCTCCGGGTACTTTTCTCTACCTTCAGCACTGAATGACTCTGTTAATAGTCGTCGTAAATTTTCTGTCGCAATGGTGCTCGGTGAAGATGAAAAGGATATTTTCCGAAATGCAGAAGTCATTCAGCAGATTTATGATGCGGATTATGCGTTTGCCAAACCACCCCGAAAACCAAAAGTCGCCGCCGTGGTTGGTGATCATAAAGTAACTCTTTACTGGGATAAAATCGCCGAAACATCAATAGACCATATTTATGGTAAAGATTTTGAGGGATATAAGATTTATCGGGCAACCGATCCGAATTTTTTAGAATCTCGTTTAATATCAGACGCTTATGGCAATTTAACTTTCAATAAACCAATCGCACAGTTTGATATTGAAAATGGTTTGTTCGGTCTGCATCCGGTTGATTACAACGGCGTTAAGTTCGATCTTGGCGATGACACCGGTTTGCAATACTCATTTGTAGATACTACTGTGAGAAATGGGCAGACATACTACTATGCGGTATGTTCATATGATAAAGGATATTATGAAAATTTTCGCGAAAACGGTTGGGTTGAAAAGGACTCTCTCCCTCCGATGCAACCTTCGGAGTGCACCAAACGCCTCTATACAGATGTAACCGGACAGGTTATTGCAACAGATGACAACACCGTTGTTGTTGTACCCAATGCACCGGTTGCCGGGTATACCAGTCCCGCTATTTCAGCGATTGATTCTTCAACATTTATCGGAACCGGAATCGTTAACATAGATTTCGTTGATGAGTTGCTGATTCCCAATGCAGCAACTTTCGAAATACGGTTTAAGGACACAGAAACAGATGGTGTCGATAACGATGGTGACTGGATCGCCTGGAACGATATACCGGATGGAATCTGGAACGAAGGCGAGACCTTTCGGGATTACGGTCTTGATTTAGTACCGGATTCTCTTGAAATCGGATTCGATCCGGAATTTAACCCCGATCCATCCCGCGATAATTATAATAGATACACCAACCTGATTGATCGTTTTGATAATGATAACGACGGTCTGATTGACTCTCTGGATTTAAAATATATTACCAAAACGATTCTTATAATAGACAGCACCAGCACCCCCTGGGACACTACTGTAATTAGTCAACTTGACTCGGTTTATGATGACTGGGGGACTGAAAACAATCACAAAATTGATTGGAACGATACGAACGACGATGGCCTTTATCAAAAAAGCGAATCTGGTGAATCCTTTTCCGATATCGGTAATGGCGTTCTGGATCCCGGCGAAACATTGCGCCACGATGTGGGTCTTGATGGTGTTAGCGGTACCAATGATGAAGGTGAAGGCGATGGAGTTCCGACCCCCGGTATTCCCGGCAGCCTCGAATATCCTGGGGAACCTAATGTTGACTTCCGGGACGATGAAGAGCGAGAGCGGGCCACCACCTGTTATTCCTTGGTTGATGCAACTTATCCATCGGATCCAGAGTCACTGATAATCGATTCCCCCTGGATAAACGGAGAAGTGTTTAATGATTTTGTGTACGGTATGCATGTTAAAGTGGCAGCCAGTCCAATAGCAGTCATGTCTGAAGCAAGTATCTGGAGTCGTCCGTCTATTCTTTTTACACATTCCACCAAAAAATATTCAAACGCCGGAGTGGCAATACCTCATGATTATCAGATTATCGTAACCGATAGTGTCCAATTTAAATCTTTAAATAATAAACAAGCCAATTTCTGGGTAAAGGATATTACAACCGGTGACAGTTCGGATTTTATCTATTTCAATAAAAATACAAGCGGCCAACTGTCACAGGGTGATAAGGTTTTGCCAATTATCACCAGCTACGATATCACATCTACAAAAGTCGACCGGGGTACCTGGGAAATGGAAATGAAAAGCACACTTCCCAACATTAAACAGATCTTTAAAGATTCTCAAAACAACCTGTGGGCTGTTTCCGCAGGGGACCAGGGACTGTTGGGCTATTATAATGGTTCTCAATGGGTCCCGCAGGAAGGAAGAACTTATGACGATATATCAATTAATTACATTACCGAATATGTTGATAACAGTTTATTAATTGCCCATACGACCGGTATCAGTTCAAACTCCAGGCAGAACAGCTTAGAAATCGACACTGTCGCGGCAGGAAATAATAATATCAAAACCATTTTGACAACCAGCAACGGGGAGGTCTGGATGGGATCTGCACATGGACTGACACGATATATGGGACCGGATAATTTTATGTTTTTTACCGCAAGTGACAGTCAGCTGACATCCTATGACATCCGCTCAATTTTTGAAGCCCAGGATGGGACAATCTGGATTGGAACAGCAAGTGGTGTTGCTACATATGCCGGTAATACATTAAATGCAATAGACCTAAGTGTTTTACCAAACAAGATTGTCACCAATTTTTACGAAAATTCCTGGGGAATAATTGTTACTACAGAGGGAGGCTTCAGTGTTTATGACTCTGAACAGGACAATTGGACCAGTGTCCCCTCCAGTTTACTGACATCCGGGAAAGTACGTTGTGTCACTGAATATCAGGACAGTTTGTGGATCGGAACTGACAAAGGTATTACTATTTACAGCATCGACGGTGGAATTCCACTCGACGATAGTAAAGTTCGGGAAATTCGTTTAACTGGCGGTTTGATTCGATCTGAAAACATCTATTCACTTTTTGCCAATGGAGACACTTTATGGATTGGAAATCACCAGGGCTTTGATACTTATAATGGACATACATGGGACACTTCTGCTCCCAAGCCGGGTGACATTTTTACATTAAAGATCAGCAAGCCTTTTCGGTCAGACGATGTATATTCGTTTACGACTGATGCTGCATTTACGGATAAGCAAAAGGCCAAAGACCATCTGGATGAAATTGCAGTGGTGCCCAATCCGTATATAATTGCGGCGTCATGGGAACCTCAACATCTTTATACGTCTGGGCGCGGAACCCGAAAAATCGATTTTATCCATCTGCCACAGGAGTGTACCATTAAAATCTTCACATTGAGAGGTTATCTGGTTCAAACGCTTCATCACAATTCAGCACTGGATGATGGCTCGGAATCCTGGGATTTAACATCCAAGGACGGTTTGGACATCGCATACGGAGTATATATTTTCCATGTCGATGCACCGGAGATAGGTACAATAATCGGTAAATTCGCCGTAATTAAATAGGGGGGATCAACTCATGAAAACAAATAAAACGATCTCTATATTGACAGCCATTATGGTGACGACCTCGGTTCAAGCCGGATTTGTCAAAAATGTATCCAAGGTCGGTACGACCTGTGCTACATTTCTTGAAATCGAAGCTGGGGCCCGTGCAATTGGAATGGGCGGAGCGTTTGTTGCTGTTGCCAATGACGCCAGCGCAATTTACTGGAATCCTGCAGGTATGGCTAAACTGGGAAGAAACGAGGTCTTGCTGAATCATACAGAGTGGTTAGCAAATATCAATTATGATTTCGCCAGTTTGGTCATTAAACTTGATGATGCCAGCGCATTCGGAGTATCATATACCGGCTTAAATATGGGTGACATGGAAATCCGGACAATTCTGGAACCAGAAGGAACCGGCGAACTCTTTTCCGTTAACGATATGTCATTTGGTATCAGCTATGCCCGGAATCTGACAGACCGTTTTTCAATCGGTTTTAATGGAAAATATATTCAGCAACAAATTTATCACATGAGTGCCGGTGCCTTTGCTGTTGATATAGGAACCCTGTTTAAAACCCGTTTAAACGGAATGACCATCGGTATGAGTATTTCAAACTTTGGAAATAAAATGACATTGTCTGGAAAAGATGCACTGGTCAAACACGACATTGACCCTAATATTGAAGGTAACAATGATAGGATTAATGCATATCTTGATACGGATTCGTGGTCTCTTCCATTGACACTACGCCTGGGTTTGGCTATGGACATTCTTAAAACCCGAACAAGCCGCCTGACCATTGCCGCAGACGCAATGCACCCCAGTGACAATCTTGAAAGTATGAATGTCGGGTTTGAGTTTTCGTTAAAGGAATTTCTGTTTTTACGAGGTGGTTATACAAATCTGCTCCTTGAAGATGGCGAAGAAACAATTGCAATCGGAGGAGGGATCCACTATAGTGTTCGTGGCTTCGCATCGTTACATTTCGACTATGCTTACTCTGATTTCGGCATATTAACTAATGTTCACCGATTTTCTCTGGGTCTTTCCTTCTAACAAACACACATTTTAACAATGCTGAAAACCCCTGCTTAATTCAGGGGTTTTCCTTTTTTGACTAATAGGAATTTCATGGGGATAAATATACTGTATTTACCTGACTGACATGAACCTATGTCTATTTTTATTTTCTCAATCTAACCTAAGTTTGACGTAAGCGATCCGGTTTCATACTATGAGATAAACCGTTAATGTATGAAGGAGTATTAAGACAGCCCCCGAATTTACAATCAGGTATTCCCGTTGGAGAATTCGGGGGCTGTTCCAATTTGACTAGTAGTATTGTATTGTTTCAACAGTTTCCACGTGTAAGTTTCTTTGTGTCTTTTTACATCAAACTCACGTTAGATTTCTTTAACTCATTGCAGTGTCCCCGGTCTGCACTTCGCTATGCCAGGCAGACCGCTTCGTTATTATCCCCGACATTCCGCCGCAAAGCCACGGGATGAGGATGAATGCTAAAATGATAATGGTATTTCCTTAATATCTTTTATCCAACATAATATAAAAAAGGGCGCTATACAGCGCCCTTTTTTATGAACTGATCTAAACAGTTATTATTTCACAAGTGTCATCGTCATACTCTTCACAACATGACCAGCTTTCAGCCGATAGATGTAATTTCCGGTCGATACACTCATACCGGCACTGTTCTTACCATCCCATGTAATGGTGTAAGAACCAGCCTGTTTGTGTTCATTCACCAGTGTGGCAACTTCATGACCCAGCATGTCAAAGATCTTCAGTGAAACATCTTTGTCCAGTGGCAATTCGAAACTGATCTGGGTTGTCGGGTTGAAGGGATTCGGAAAGTTTTGTGACAGTTTGTAATTATCTGGAGTAATAATTTTCCATCCTTCATCAACATAAGTACCACCAGTATATTCCATAACCTTTAACCAAATTTGAGGATCACTATCGAATGATTCAAGAAAACCAAAAAAGATTTCCGGTTTTCCGTCGCCATCAGTATCATCGGTGGCATCCAGCGAGAAAAAACCGAAAGAATCATCGTTCAAAAGGTGTGAGTCTACCGATTTAACAGCCCAGTCGCTCTGGTTCAGGACATTGGTACCAACAAGATCAAGCTCGTATGCATGAGTACCATAATCACAGCAGTAGTATTCATATTTCCCGTCGCCATCAAAGTCAGCGGCATCACCATACCAACCACCACCACCATAATTAGGACGTACCATAGCTACACTGTTTGCCATGGTTGCATCAGCTAAATCACCATCGATATTGATGACCATTGTCGAGTAAATACCATAGTAATCTCCCATCATTTCATCTCGGCCGTCGCCATCAAAGTCCGCAAGTGTGAAACCACCGTAGGCACAAAAGTCAATATCTGAGGTTTGAAATTGGTTAACCAGTTCATAGGTATCGGCACCGGTTACATCAATGATATTGATGTTCCCCATATCCCAGTTATGGAAAACGATTTCATATGTTCCGTCACCATCCAGATCGCCCCAGGCACCATGCCATGGTGAATACTGAAAACCATCATCTTCAGCATTCCAGGAAGCTTCAATATCCAAACTCCAAAAACCACTTTCAAAAGTGCCATCTACTGACGCAATATAAAACCGGTCATTTTTATCCAGAGCACCACTATTTGCTATAAGGATTTCATTATCGCCGTCACCATCAACATCAAAAGGAGCGGACTGAGGTTCAAACCTCCAACGATCAGTAGTTAAAGAATCATCAATAACTGTATGAGCATGGATATTAAACCCGTTATCAGTCGTTCCGTCCCATTCGAAAATGTTCAGACCGGGATACTGTCCTTCAACCAACTCATCGCCGGCATTACCGCGAACCGTACAAATGACTTCGCCGATACCATCATTATCGAGGTCGCCAGTGGTTACGTTGCGGTTCGCAGCCCAGTACCCGGGATGCAGAGAATCGGATGTCCAAATCCATTCCAGTGTGTTATCTGCAATAACTTCAAAACCTTGGATAACTCCGCCAAACCGGTAATCCGTAATAAACACTTCCTTTTTACCATCCTGGTCAAGGTCGGAACCAGCGGCAACACAGCGGGTCTGGTAAGCACCACCGACAGAATCAACGGCAGCGCCTTGGACAAATGTACCTGCTTGCAGTGGTTCGTGTTCATACACTTCAATGTGAAATGGTGTGTCGTGAGTGACTTTAACATATACAATATCTTTTAATCCATCGCTGTCAAAATCACCAACGATACAATCCTGCCAATCGAATACTGAATCGACGTCAGCCGCAATTTCGTAAAGGTCCCAATTTGCGCCATCCGTATAATCACCGTCGCCTCCAACATATTCCAGATCAAAGATCTCATAATCTCCGGCAATATACAGGTCAGGTTCGCCACGGCTGCCCAGATACATATCCTGATCACCCCAGGCGCAACCTACCATGTCGGACACTGTCGTTATAGAATCAACTGCATCGGCGTTTAGATTCAGGTCAACGAATGTACCAGTGTTTGTGATAGTATATACTGTTCCGTTAGTTGAAGGAAGAATAATTTCAGTAAAACCATTCCCGTCGAGATCAGCTGCGCATAATGATCTGAGTGCGCAACCATCACTGGGGTAAGTCATGTCATTCCACCACAGTTCCCTGGAATAAGTATCCACATCATCAACTTGAATTACGATAAGTGCATTATAATCCCATTCAGTCGTAGCCAGTTCTGTGAGTCCGTCTGCATCAAAATCACCGGATACGAATCCCCAAGGAGAATAATCGCCACCAGCATCATCCAGGCGATCTTCAAATTCAATGATCCAACTCGGAAATTCGAAATCACTGGTAGTATCCAGAGAAACAATAAATAAATCATCATATATTGTTTCTCCTAGAAACATTTCCTGGACACCATCACCATCAAAATCGCCAACTTCGCAAAAGTCCACCGAACTACCACGACTATATGTTTCATTGACATTATACAAACATTTTAATGTATAAGTGTCACTTCCTTCGACACCATCCCATTCAAAAATGTGAATAGAGAACTGAGTCAGCGTGTCCGAACAAGCAGTTGCAACAATTATTTCTTCCAGTCCATCACCATCAAGATCACCTTTACTAATACCGTAACAGTCATTACTTTCCGACTCCGGGATGATATATGACCATACCAACGTATAATCGTTGTTCCCGGAACATTCATACAGATAAATCCCGGACCCGCTTTCATCGGTATTAACGGCAAATTCCTTTAAACCATCGCCGTCCATATCTCCCATAGACTCGATCTCCCAAAGTCCCTCAGGAACATCATCGCCTGTTGAATCCCAGACTTTGACATAGACGTTCTCTCCGTTTTCCGCCGCGAAGACAGAAAGACTCAAGAACAGCGTCAGTACAAAAACCAACATTAACAATCTCTTCATAGCATCCTCCTTATTGTTTCGTTATCCTTTATCAGCGATTGTTCTGTCAATCACAGTAAATTATCTCTATGTATTAACTGCCAAACATTATTTGAGTTTAGAATATCGAATATATCAGAAAAAGTCAAGTCTTTTGATAAAATAAAAGACGGTTTGGGACTATCTTTCCCCCAAGTTAGTTAGAATCCCTAACAAATTTCAATTCTAGAGAAAAATAGGGATTACTGGCGATTAAATTCTTTTGATACATCGGGCATTCTGTTAATTTTAACACGTTTTTGAATTCATTAGAAAAGAGTAACAGTGAAAATATTTTTTAAATCCATCAATTGTGTAAATTCTTTGTTGCTGATAACATTGTGCATATCCGGTATACATTGCTCAAAACCGGAAAAATGTGACGTTCTTGCTTCAGTTAATTCCGATGTTATTTCTCTGAAAGATTTTGAAGAAAATTATTTCAACACCATTCTATACGGAAACTCCTATGATTCTCATGAAAAGCGCAGTCAGCATCTGGATTTTCTAATTGACGCTTACGTTCTGGCCCAAAATGGTTTTACAACAGGAAAAATAACCCAAAAGGACGTTGAAAAAATCAGCCGGCGGACAGCCCGTCGAAAAATAAAGGCGGGATTGTTCAAGCAGGAAGTTGAAATAAAAACTCCCGTTCCAGACGAATCCGATCTTAAAAAACTGTTTTCCCATACCAACCAAACACTACATGTTCGTCACCTTTTCGCTAAAACCCAGGCAGAAATTGATTCACTCTATGAATTACTGCAACTTGGCGCTAACTTCGAAGAAATAGCTTTTTCAACATTTAAAGATTCCACGCTTCAATCAAATGGTGGCGACCTCGGCTGGTGTTCATATGGCGACCTGGATCCATTTCTTGAAGATACACTATTTAAAATGAAACATGGGCATTATTCAAGGCCGGTTCAGTCCCGTTTCGGCTGGCATATCCTAAAACTGGAAAATCGGGTTTACAACCCACTACTTACAAAATCAGATTTTGACCAATCGCGGGAGAAATTATCTCTCCAATTCAAAAAACGGGAACAGGATAAACGGTATTACTCCTTTGTTAATAATTTTATGGACGATAAAACTGCAACGATCCACAATCCGCAGTGGAGCATTGTCATGCAGGAAATCCGAAAACAATATCCACTCGATCAGCAAGTATCTCCAATGCTTATGCAATTGCCATACAGCCCGGAAATAAATTCAGGTTCACCATCAATCCAGGATATTCTGGATGATCCGATAATCTCTTTTCCCGATCACGAAATGACCGTAAATGAATTCCTTGACTGGGTTACAGATCAACCTGTAAAGTCATTTTATGGAAGTTTGAAGATTATGACCGAACAAATAATTAAAGATTATTTTCTTGTTCAGGAGGGAAGGCGCCGCGATCTTGACAAGAAAATATCGTTGAGAAATTCTGTAAATTTTGAAAAAAATATTTTTGCCGGATTAAAGTATCGTAACATGATATTGTCCCAGAACCTCGTCGATCCCGAATCTCTGGATTCTGTCGTAATCTTCGCCGCATATGATTCATTAAAAGAAAACCAATTTATCAAAAATAGAACGATCAATTATTCTCAGATCGTTGTAAATGACAGCGGTACTGCAATGCTCTGTCTACAAGGCCTCCAAAACAACATTCCCATTAACCAATTAATACATGATTACGGCATTCGAAAAATTGGGGTATTGGAATCAGGAAGATTTACCCGTGAATATCAAAAAATACCCGGGCCTATTCGACACGCCGTTCTCCCGCTGAAAAACGGTGAACATTCCGATTGGATAAAACTAAATAATCGCTATGTGATACTCGTTCGACATAATGTAACGACAACATACAGTCCTTTGCCGGAAGTTGAGAACGAGCTACGGGCTACGATTGCCCGTAATCGAGCAAGATCAATCGTAGCAGACTCTCTTTCTCTCTGGAAAAATAGTTCAAACATATCCATTAATTATCCCCTTTTAGATTCCTTATATAACGATTATACGCCAATAAAATAATCCTTTGATTCCTCTTTGTAACGCGGCTTTATTTCCTTCATCTAATCAGTCAGAAAAAAGGAGATGAACAATGTTCTTGAAAGACGAAGACCGGAAATTTATTACGGAACGACTGTCGGTCATGACCGACAAGGTAAAAATTATGCACTTCACTCAATCCATTGAATGCAGCTACTGTCATGAAACCCGGCAACTGATGGAAGAACTCGTCTTACTATCCGATAAACTGTCATTGGAAATCTATAATTTCCAGATTGACCGGGAAGAAGTCACCAAGTATAAGATTGACAAAATTCCGGCCACAATCCTCGTGGCTGAGAATGGTTCAAATCCTGGTATTCGCTTTTTTGGAATTCCATCGGGGTATGAATTTATGAGTGTTATTGAAGACATTATCGATATTTCCAATAATAACCATGGTTTTTCAGAAGCGATGTTTGCCGAAATTAAAAAAATCAGCCAGCCGGTTCATATCGAAGTTTTTGTCACTCCTACGTGTCCCTATTGCCCGGCAGCTGTTCGGACGGCCCACCGGCTTGCACTCGCCAATGAAAACATTACCGGGGACATGATAGAGGCCACCGAATTTCCCCATCTGGCTCAGAAATATCACATCCACGGTGTTCCCAAATCCATCATTAACGAAACCGACTCGCTTGAAGGAGCCGTTCCCGAGCAAATGTTTCTTGATAAAATCATGGAGATCATGCAATAAACAATTAACGCTTTTTCACAATTGAGACAAATTCAATGATGGTTTTTCGTATTCCTTTTACTAAATTAGAACGCTTTGGAAACAAAAACCCAACTGACTGAAAAAGAACTCGTCGCAAGAGCCCAAAAGGGTGATCATCAGGCATTATCACAACTGGTAATAGACTATCGCAGCCGGATTTACCACCTGGGTCTACGCTTAACCGGTAATGAGCAGGATGCCGAGGATATGCTTCAGGAAGCGTTTCTGATCATGGTGAAAAAAATACACCAGTTCAAAGGAAATTCTTCCTTCTATACCTGGCTATACCGCATTGCCGTTAATATTGGTTTACGGAAACTGAAATCAAAACCCCTTAAATACCAGCATATATCCATTGACGACCCCGATATTGAGTACATTAGTTCTATCGAAACCGCCGAGTGGCCGACGTTTGATTTCAACCAGGTTAGTCAAAAACACTTTCGGAAAAAACTTGACCAACTCGTCGAAAAACTGCCGGATATTTATCGTACGGTCTTCATTCTTCGCGATCTTCATGAACTCTCGACCGAAGATACCAGCAAAATTCTCCAGATCACACCATCAAACACTAAAATTCGTCTCATGCGTGCTCGTA
>CAZAKB010000017.1:1433-34628 GCA_964485475.1 uncultured bacterium | reverse complement strand
TCAGGTATCATCTTAAGCGCTTTTCCTTTGAAGAGACAAAATCTTATATCCAGTACCGCCTGGGTATTGCCGGCAGGACAACGCCCATTTTTACCGAAGAAGCCTACCGGGAATTATACAACTATTCACAGGGCACACCGCGTACTATCAATAATATTTGTGATTTAAGTCTGGTAATCGGATTTGGCAAGCATCTGGATATTATTGATGCGGACACTGTCACTGGAATTATAGAATCTGAGAGATAATTATGGTACGGATGAAAGATGTAATGAAGTCGTTTGATGACATGAATAAAGGTCCTACCGAACCTCGTCGATCAGAAACAACTACTACTTCAACTCCATCCAGTTCAGGGAAACTCAGCGGGCTTGATGCTATTCGGAATGCGATCCAATCTGGTTTAAACCAGCAAAGGGACCAGGCCAATCAACCGGCGCCCCCTCCTTCTACCCATCATACAACACTGGATCGATTGAAATCTGCATTAGAACCCAAGGATAAACCGGCAGTTCAATTCCAGGAAAAACGGGAAAAACCACTTTCTCCTGATGATGAGCAGTACTCCACCAAACTGTATATGGTTTTTCATCGACATATGGAGAAAGTTGCCAACGACATCAAAAACAAAATTCCCATCGATCCGGCACCTTTAATCAAGGATATACCGGATTTCTGTCAGGCCATTGAAAACCAGGAGTTTCTATTTCTGAAAGCAATTCAACGGAAACGTTATGCGACTTGGTTTGTTTCACACTCAGTCAATGTTGGTGTTTTCGCGGTAAAGATTGGATTAGGCGTTAGGTACGACAGAGACAGACTCCATTCCTTGACTCTCGCCGCTCTACTCCATGATGTTGGAATGGTAAAAGTACCTACAAAAGTTCTTTTTAAACATGGAAAACTAACGCCTCAAGAATTCGATGAAATTCGGCAGCATCCGGTCAATGGTTATGAATTGTTAAAGCATCTTAAAAAAGACTATCCGTTTGTGGTAGATACAGCATACGAGGAACAGGAACGGGAAGATGGTTCCGGTTATCCCCAGGGATTAAAGGCAGAAGAAATTCACGAATTCCCCAAGGTGATTGGAATCGCGGATGTGTTTGAAGCATTGGTCCATGGCCGAGCCTATCGGGATGGTTTTATCACCTATCATGCCATCCAAAAAATTATTGAAAACAAATCTAAACAATTCAACGTAAAAATCATCCGTGGTTTGGTAAATAGTGTGTCTATGTTTCCTGTTGGCAGTTATGTCAAACTCAGTTCCGATGAGGTTGCTCGTGTCCTTTCGGTGAATCGCTTGCGTCCGGTACGCCCGGTGGTCGAGGTAATTGAAGATGCCGATGGCCGTAAATTAAAAGTTCCTCTTCGCATCAATCTGGAAGAGGAGCCGCTGCTCTATATTACCAAGCCGCTGACTGATCAGTAAATCTTTTATTCTTTTAATTCTAAAAAAAACAGTGTTCCTGGATCCTGTTGAGGTTCAGGAATTATTTTTTTCAATATTTCCGAATAATTTAAATTGGATTCCTTTTTGAGCCTGCCTCTTAACCAGTTTTTATCGATTAATTCTATCACTTCCGATGACCCGATTATCTCAATATTTCCGTTTTGAAGTTTTATTGTGTTCCTAAAATACTGTAAATTATCATCAATAGTGAAAATCTTACATTTTCTAATTTTCGTATCTTTTTTTTCATTATTTGTTTGAAAACTCATCAATTGAAAATACACAGGATTATATACCGATAATTCCTGCTTTGAACATGTATACGAAAGAATAGATACACCAACCCCTGGATAGTCATTCGTAATCATTTTAATTGCCTGAGAATAGGCTTTATTATCATCCCTTTCCAGAGTGAACAGTGTTTTCAGAACTCCCTTTATCTCAGTTTTATATTCACATTTACTATCGGAATGGTGAATTTGATATATTAGGCTTTTATCTTCGGATATAGAAATTTTATCGGCAACTTGACCAACTGAATCCCGAAAAATAACCGACAGGTTTCCAAGGTCGAATTCTCGGATTTGATTGACAGCAGGTTTATCCGGCAAATTTGAATCCAGGCTTCTGATAATCGGCGATGAACTCAAGACAATATTTGTCTGAATGGCGAATGATTTCAGCGTTGTCAGATCGCTTTCATCGTATGCATAGCTCGGTTTCTTTACAGAATAAAGAACACCCACAACCGTACTGCTTTGAACCAAGGGCACCACAATCATTGATTTCCAATTCAAATTCAGCATCTGCAACGGCAGAGCATGTTCATCTTCACTGATGTTATAAATAATGGCAGGTTCGCCTGATTTTCGTACAATATTCCCCAAACAACAAGCTTCGGGCTGGCTCAGCAGGGCCTGTTCATTCGTTGATAAATGGACTGATGCCATTATTTTTGTAAGCTCAGAGTTTTCGTTTTCAATAGCCAGCCAACACGCATCGGATGCAGTCAGTGAACAGGCATTTTCCACGATTGTCTGAAATACAGCATTGACACTGGCTTTGTCGCTAATCATTTTGCTAACCTGTGAAATAGAAAGGATTTCACTCGTAACCCGATCATAAATTGATGCAGTCGGTAAGTGAAATAAAAGACCAATAAATGACGCGAAAGTATAAATATTAATAAATACCAGTGTTGATAGAACAAAACCCTTTACGGTGGTACTGAAGGCATAAACCGGAAACAGCAGATTTGATAAAAGCAGATACAAACCGACCGGGATAAGCACTATTGACAAGGCAAAACCAATATATTTCTCCTGTTTATTTAAAACAGTGGTCCACGATTTGTAAAAACTAATAACCAGAGTGATCATAAGTAAAAACAATCCGAGAATCCAAAGAATTGCTGACGAGCCATGTTGAAATACCGACACACGCTCAAAAGTATATCGGTCTTCGATAAAATTAAATATAACTGATGAAAAAATAATCCCCGTTAACAAAAGACGATATTCAAAATTCGAAAATCTGTTGGGTCGGTAGTCTAAAAGTTTTTTTACAAAAAACAGAATTATAAACAAAATTGAAACTGTCACCACTGTGCAAAATTCAGACACCGCATTCCAGATTATCGGAAATTCAGCAAGAAAAGGATTGTCATCCCATAAAACCAGGAATTTTTTAAATATTATCTGTGGAAGTAATACCAAAACAAACAGAGATATTATTAACCCATAGGCCGAAAGTAATGTTTTCTTGAGAGTATATTTCCTGCGCTGAATAAATGATCGCAGTCCGAATAATAACAAAATCCCAATTACACTAATCGTAATTTCACGCTCGACCCGGTAGATCTTAATGAATGATGGTACATGATAAAATGTGGTATCAACAAAAAGGATGAATAACACCAATAAAAGTGTAAAGAGAATTAGAATTGCTGTTTTTATAGTGTGTTTCATTGCCGGATTAAAACCACTTCGAGACAATTAATATGTCAGGATATTTAAGTCTTTTTCTCCTGTTAGAATCATCATGAATTGGATAGGCCCTCAGTATAAACTTAGCAGTTAATTTACGACTATTTTTAAATTAATCACTACAATGGAAGATGTTCGATAAATCGAATAGGGAGAGAAGAAAGTGCTATCGGGGATTATTATCCGAATCAAGTGTAATAATTGTGGGTTTCCAGTATGTGGCTTGAGATTCATCCATATGCGTATAGGCAAGTATAATGACTAAATCACCCTTCTGAGCTAAGCGTGCTGCGGCTCCATTAATACCAATTTCCCGATCCCCTCGTTTCCCTTCTATGACATACGTCTCAAAGCGCGCGCCGGTATTTATATTCAGCACTTGGACTTTCTCATAAATATAGAGTCCGGCTGTCTCAATAAGATCTTTGTCAATTGAAATGCTGCCTTCGTAATGCAAATCCGTTTGAGTAACTGTCGCACGATGTATTTTTGATTTCAGTATTGTTATTAAACTCATTTATTTTCCTTATTTCATTCGTTTCACAATCGAATTTAACGATAATTCGGTTGCATATCAATAAGTACGTTACAGAATCAATAATATCATTTGAGATTTCTTGAGAATCATTTATCTTTGATTGCATGTTTTATTATCTAATCCAATTTGATAAAAAACTCTTTTATTTCATTAATCATACTCTGGCAAATCCGGTTTTTGACTGGTTCATGCCGTTTATAACCCATCAGTCAAACTGGATAATTCCTATTCTGGTCCTTTGGCTTGGAATGCTGGTTATTGGGGGGAAACGAGCCAGAATTGCCGCTATTTTATTGCTTCTGACCGTAGCCACAACTGATCCGGTATGTTTTCGGATTCTCAAACCAGGTTTTAAACGGATTCGCCCTTCCCGCTCGCTTGAAGATGTTCGACTCTTGGTAAAACGCGGCGGAAAATACGGATTTCCGTCAAATCATGCCGCAAATATTACCGGAGCAATGGCTATTCTGATTTACTTCTTTCGTAAATATAAATATTATTTTGCGACAATTGCCGGTCTAATTTCTTTCAGTCGGATATATGTGGGAGTACATTATCCTTTTGATGTATTTTTCGGCATACTTATCGGAGTCCTTTTTGCATTTATATGGATCACACTTTGGATTATCCTGTCCAATCACATGGAAAAAAAGCAAAATTTTTGCTTAACAATCTCAGAATAGTTAGATTACGACACTAGTAGAATGCTAAAGATGGAGTTAATCGATGTCAAGTCATAGAAAAAAAAGGAAATCTTTCCGGTTAACACAAGGTGTCAAGACCGGACTTTACATTCTTCTCAGTCTAATTATTTTTTATATCATCCTCTTTAATGTCTGGGACTGTCAAATCTAATTTCCTTTTAATAGGCGTGTCAAATTCGATACTCTGCTAAATGTATTCTATACAATGAATAATAGTACCTTTCTCGTTGGACAAAATATGATACTGCGCACATTTAATCCTGATGATGCAATATTATTTTGTCCGGGTGAAAATGATCCCGCTGTCCGGGAAACTCTGTTCCTGGCATATCCGGCAAATGTCGATCAAATCCGTGATCGAATCGTTGCACAGGTGAATTCAGGGAATGCTGTACTATTGACAATTGCTGATAAAACTACTGACAAAGCAATAGGTCAAACGGCATTTTTCAGGATTGATCCGATCGGCCAATCAGCCATTTTTTATATCGCGCTTTTAGACAAATCCAAATGGTCACAAGGACTCGGTACAGAAGCTACTCAACTCATGGTCGAATATGGATTTAATACACTGAACTTACATCGAATTCAGCTACACGTTTTCGCAGATAACCATGCTGCTATTCATATCTATGAAAAAATCGGGTTCAGGAAAGAAGGCGTACTTCGGGAAGCCATGTATCACCATGGAAAATATTGTGATTTCCTGGTTATGGGGTGTTTAAAAAGTGAATGGATCCAAACTCTTATCTAAATTCATGAAAAAAATCTTAATCCTAATCTTCCTGATAATTATGACAGCCTGTACAAAACCCAAACCTGCTTCTATCCTTTTCTTTGGCGATTCAATCACTGAACTTGGTGTGAAACCCAAGGGCTACGTCACACTGATTCAAACCGAAATAAATAAGCAATTTCCTGCACGAAAAATTGAAGTAATCGGAGCCGGTATCAGTGGTCATAAAGTCCCTGATCTGGAAGCCCGCCTGGAAAGAGATGTTTTATCTAAAAAGCCTGATATCGTCGTAATCTACATCGGAATCAACGATGTCTGGCACTCCATCCTGCCAGGCCACACTGGAACATCGGCAGAGGATTTTGAGGCCGGTCTACATCGAATCATTAAGCAGCTAAAAGCCATTAATGCAAGCATTGTACTTTGTACACCTTCCGTCGTCGGTGAAAAAAATGACAACAGTAATCCATTGGATGAGAAACTGGATCAATATGCGGAAATCAGCCGAAATGTCGCCAATAAAGAAAAACTTATACTGATTGATCTAAGGAAGGAATTCAAATCTTATCTGACAGAAAATAATCCCACCAATGTCGAAAAAGGTATTCTTACTTACGACGGCGTACATCTGAGCGACAAAGGAAATGAGTTTGTTGCTGATGTAATGCTAAAACGGTTAGTTGATATCATCCGCTAATTTTCTGATTTCGGTCACATTTTAAAAAATCTTTGCCAAATTTCTTGATTTGGTATTTTTTTTTATTTATATTCCTACCTGTTTACTAGGAATAGTAGGATTTAAGAATGAAACGAGAACAAACCAAATGATTCGCATCTCAACAAAGGGAAAATACGGGACACGTTTAATGGTTCAATTGGCCATGAATTATGGAAAAGGCCCAATGTTGCTGAAAGACATAGCCAAGAAGGAAAACCTGTCCGTACGCTACCTGGAACATTTGATTCCACCTCTGAAATCCGCCCATCTGGTTTACTCACTTCGCGGCGCGCATGGCGGATACAACTTGACTAAGCCACCATCCGATATCACATTAAAAGACATTATCCGGATCCTTGAGGGACCGTTGTCACCTTCGGAATGTGTCGAATCTCCCGGTATCTGTGATCGTTCCAGTTTTTGTATCACCCGCGACATCTGGGCCGAACTCGAACGTACTATCTCAAATACATTAGCCGGCTATACTCTGGCCGATATGGTTAAAAAATATTTATCCACACCTCATTATGGAGAGAACCAGTAACAATGAAAACGATCTATCTTGATCATGCTGCCACAACAGCAACCGATCCGCAAGTAATTGATGCGATGTTACCCTATTTTCATGAAAATTACGGTAATCCTTCCAGTATCTACTCGATTAGCCGTACAACCCGGAATGCTATCGAAAACGCCCGAGGAATCCTTGCCAACGCTCTCGGCGCCGATCCGAAAGAGATTGTGTTTACCAGTGGCGGCAGCGAAAGTGATAATTTTGCAATCAAGGGTATCGCACAAGCACTAAAAGACAAAGGTAATCATATTATCACATCTCAAATCGAACATCATGCGGTCATATATACCTGTAAATATCTCGAAAAAAATGGTTATGATGTCACTTATCTGCCAGTGGATAATAATGGAATCGTCAAATTGGATGAACTTGAAAAAGCAATCCGACCGGATACAATATTGATCACCATTATGCATGCCAATAATGAAATCGGAGCCATTCAACCCATTCGGCAAATTGGAAAAATCGCCAAAAAACACGGAATTAAATTTCACACCGACGCAGTTCAGACATTTGGCCACATCCCAGTAAATGTAAATGACCTGAATGTTGATCTTTTAAGTATCTCCGGACATAAATTCTACGGTCCTAAGGGAATCGGAGCATTATATATTCGCAAAGGGACTAAACTGACACCCTTGATCCATGGTGGTGATCAAGAACGTCGACGGCGAGCCTCAACGGAAAATGTGCCGGGCATTGTCGGTCTTGGCAAAGCAATTGAGTTGGCGCTTAGCATTATGGAAAATGAAGCCAAACGTCAGACCCAGATGCGGAACACTTTTATTCAGACTCTCCTTGAAAAAATTCCTGATTCGCGGCTGAATGGTCATCCCGTCGATCGTTTACCTAACAATGTCAATATTTCCTTTGAGGGTATCGAAGGCGAGTCAATCCTGTTAAATCTGGATATGTACGGGATTGCAGCATCCACCGGATCAGCCTGCAGTTCATCCAGCCTGGAACCCAGTCACGTATTGCTTTCTATCGGATTAACTCATGAATTTGCACACGGCTCGGTCCGGTTTTCACTTGGCAAACATACAAGCCAGGTCGAACTCGACCGGGTTGCGGAAGTTTTACCGGGAATTATTCAGAAATTACGTGCAATGTCACCACTTTATAATAAATAAGGAAATTCATTAATGGAACAATACAGCGAAAAAGTAATGGATCATTTCAGCAATCCCCGCAACGTGGGCACGATTGAAAATCCTGATGGCATCGGTCACGTTGGAAACCCTATGTGCGGTGATGTGATGGAACTGCAAATTAAGGTCAAAAACAATATAATCGTCGATGCAAAATTCAGAACCTTTGGTTGTGGGGCAGCGATTGCCACCAGTTCCATGGCCACAGAGTTGGTCATTGGAAAATCAATCGATGAGGCCCAGAAAATTACCAACAAGGTCGTCGCTGAAGCCCTGGACGGCCTTCCGCCGGTTAAGATGCATTGTTCCAACCTTGCGGAAGAGGCTCTCGAAGCAGCGATTAAAGATTACCATTCAAAACAAAAAACATAGATTTGCATGAGGTTTCAATCTGTATAATTTAAAATCACCAGTTATTTTTGCACATTGACTCTATGGCAACATTGGTCACAGTATATCTCATTATCACCTTTGTTTTGTGCTTATCTTACCGTAGCTTATTCCAACTTCATCAATTTGATGAAAACAGGGTAATTGCCCTGGTAATTACGAAGAAAAATTGAAATTGAATAAATAGAATGAGTAAAAACCAAAAATCCCTAGTCGTCTGGAATCACACCCGTCCATTTAATATATCCAAATAGAAAATACCAAGGTTTAATTTCCCGTTTTCGATTAAAGCACAATAGTTTCCACCGGAAAAGTGGAAAGGGGTATTTCCTCGTCTATTATAATTAACCCCGGCACCGCATACAAAATTATATAGCGGATAGCCATTAAGGAAAACTAAAATGTCATTTGAAAATATAGATCTGATCGAGCCAGTTCGAAAAGCCATCAACACTGAAGGCTATTTGAAACCAACTCCGATACAGAAACAATCCATGCCGATCATTCTCGAAGGAAGAGACTTGCTCGGTTCTGCGCAAACCGGAACGGGTAAAACTGCCGCGTTTGCCATCCCCATTATCCAGATACTATATAAAAAACTGAATAATGAAACACAACAACGCCCTATCCCGCAAACAGGCAGAAAGATAAAAGCCCTGATCGTCACCCCTACCCGTGAATTAGCAATTCAGATCGGCGAAAGTTTTGCGGCTTATGGAAGATATGCAGGCCTGCATCATACCGTGATCTTCGGCGGTGTCTCGCAATCACGCCAAACTAATGCATTGAAAAATGGTGTGGATATTCTGATCGCAACACCCGGTAGACTACTTGATCTCATGAATCAAAGATACATTCATCTGCAAGATTTGGAAATATTCGTTCTGGATGAAGCCGACCGTATGCTTGACATGGGATTCATTCATGATGTTAAAAAAATCATCGCAACCCTGCCGCAAAAACGGCAATCCCTGTTCTTTTCGGCTACCATGCCACCAGCGATTATTACCCTGGCCAGAACCATTCTGAACAATCCTGTCAAAGTCGTGATTGCACCGGTTATCTCCACGGCTGAGTTGATCTCCCAGTATCTTTATTATGTAGACAAAAGCAATAAAAGCGCATTGCTTCTCCACATTCTGAAAGATCGGTCGCTCGCAACTGCCCTGATATTTACACGTACCAAATACGGTGCCGATAAACTCGCCCGCTTCCTGGCAAAAAACGGCATTCGGGCGGAGGCTATTCATGGCAACAAATCCCAGGGCGCCCGTCAACAGGCATTGAGTAATTTCAAAAACAGGAAGATTCGGGCACTCGTAGCCTCAGATATTGCCTCACGAGGACTGGATATCGATGATCTTTCCTGTGTAATCAACTACGAAATCCCAAATATCCCGGAAACCTATGTCCATCGGATCGGTCGGACAGGTAGAGCCGAAACTGCCGGAATAGCCATTTCATTTTGTAATGCGGAAGAAGCGGCCTACCTGCATGGAATCCAGGCACTCCTGCCAACAATGATTCCGGTTGTCGATGACCATCCCTATCCTATGCTGGAAGTTGTAACAACTACTCCCACTAAACCCCGAAGATCTTCAGGAACAGGTTATTCCGGCAGATTCGAACAACGATCACGACGGCGATCCACTTCCCATAGAAAATAAGAAAATTTGTATGGAATGACTCTATATATACAGAATAATGTGACACAATCCATTATATTTGTGGATAAAGTGATTTCTAAGATATAGATTCAAAACCAGAATATTAGACCAACAATGATATCCATACTTTACCAAAAAATCTACACTATTGTTGAACAAATTCCTTCTGGCTACGTCGCTACCTATGGACAGATCGCGATGCTGGCCGGAATCCCCAGTCACGCCCGGCAGGTTGGTTATGCCATGCATGCTCTCCCCAATGATAGTGACGTTCCCTGGCATCGAGTAGTCAACGCCAGGGGTGAAATCAGCATCCGCTCCGATCCATTTTATGCAGATATACAACGACACCTTCTGGAAGCGGAAGAAATTTGTTTTAATACAGATGAAATCATAAATTTGAACGTTTATCAATGGTTACGATGAATATTGAACTAGCAGGTTTATTATCAAACATTATTATGAAAAAATCGGTATGAAATTATTAAAAGTCCTATTATGCTTACCTGTTTTATTAAGTTTTTGTTACTCCCAATCGAATGAATACACATCATCTTTAGATTCATTAATGTCAAAGGATTTATGTGTCGAGATTGAAATAGACCTCTTTCAGTTAGATTCAATTTTCTCGGGAAACACAACTCTTGAAATCGTAAAAGAGATATATCTGAATGTTTTAGTTGATTCAAATTCAGTGATCAATGCCGATGAACAATACTTGATTAGATATGTCAATTTCTGTTTACAGCAAAAAAATCGGTTTAGTGTTAAAAAAGCGGGGCAGTTATCATATTCAACCTATCAGGACTTTTTAACACTGATTGATCGAAAAGCATATCGAGATGCTTTGAAAAGTTATCTATATGCATATTATTTTAAAGTCATGTATCTTGAAAAAATAGAATATTTGGCAAGTAATCTGTATGCAGCAGCGGTTAATTGTTACCGTATTCGTAATTATGACTCATCGATTCAGAATCTGCTGTATTTTCAGGCATTAACTGATTCTATCGATTCAGACAAGTTTAATAAATCTGAAGTTAGCGCATTAAAAAGAAAGGTCGAATCTGACATAAGGAAAAGATATCTTTTCAATAAAATTTGGAAAGAGAAGATTGATTATTTCAATTACTTTAATATTTCAGTTGGAATAGGAGTCCTTCAACAGGGAGCATTACATCAAGCACATTTTGATGTTTTTGATTTCTCATCCAATGAAAAATATAATTTGACGTTGACCGATTTAGCATCACGATACAGACCTATTTTAACAATCTTCGCTGAACAGAGATTACGAAGTCATCTCCTTCTTGGAATTAATTATCAATACAGTTCACTTAACTACAATTCGGAATTTTTAGATCAATTAGCTTATTTTAATTTCAATGTTCCTTGCCATTCTTCGGCAATATATTTGAAGTATCTATTCCGGGAATCTCGACTTCGACCCTATATTACTTTTGGAACAGGTGGAATATATTATTTATTGGGGGACGAAATAATAATTAGTACCGAATCCTACGATGGTGAACGTTTTATATACTATCTAAAAAGTGATGATAAATTTATTAAACGGCTGTTATATTCCCTCGGTTTTGACTATACTACATCACCAGAAAGTAAAATCATTTTTAACATGTTTATAACGCTGTTCCAAAATGAAAATAATGATGTTTTTATCCAGTCTTCTAATTTTACATTTGGCACCAATATAGGTTACAAATTTTAATTATTTATATTTAAGCATCGAGTTTAGTTTACCTTTTTACGTATCAGTATGATCCTGAACTTGATATGCCGGATACTATCAATTATGCTTAAAGGTATCCATTCATAAATTAAAGATATGCTGAGAGTCCACAGAGGTTTTAGTCCAGAATAAAAACGAAAATCAATTCAGGAAATTCTAACCAATTAGTAGATATTTTTAATATTAACACTGATTGAAAAAAAACATCCTCACATTTAATTACTGAATAACTCGTACAAAATCCTTAATATTGCTATGAACTATTAACCAAAATGGACTTTGTTATATGAAAATCCTGCTTGTATCCAGCTCAGTAACTGTATTTGGTTTAGACCGTGTGACCCGGCTTCCAAACCTGGGATTGTGCTCCATTGCCGGGAATTATGATTGTCCCGATGACGAGATCAAGGTTCTTGATCTGGTTGTGGCAAAAGAGCCTGAAAAAACATTTTTAAAAATACTTTCATCATTTCAACCGGAAGTCGTCGGATTCAGTTGTATGATTTTTCAATTTGCAGAAATTGTTAAACTCGCTCAACTGACTAAAAATTTCAACAACGATATCACAACCGTATTGGGTGGATATTATGCAACCGTCGATTATGACAATATTTTTGATTATCAGGGATGTGATGCGATTGATTATATCTTACGCAATGAATGTGAAAAATCATTTAACGATTTAATAAAAAGTGTCAAATCCGGAATTGGCTTTGAAAACATATCAAGTCTTAGCTATCGGAAAAATGGTCAGATTAGCCACAATCCCTGTTCGGGAGTTCTGGATATTGACGAATTATCATTGCCAAAACGTAGCGCTCGAATTATCAAAAAGGGATTCCACTTTATGGGAATTCCTGCGGATACCATTGAAACATCACGGGGTTGTCCCAATAATTGTAAATTCTGTAGTATTACACAAATGTACGGAACAAGCTTTCGTACATTCAAAATCGAACGGGTACTCGCCGATATTCAGGATGCGAAAAATCACGGCACAAAATTACTTCTCTTTACCGATGACAATATCACCATCGATGGAAAACGGTATTTTGAACTCTGTGACGCAATTATAAATTCAGGATTGAATGATATAATGTATATCACGCAAGCCAGTATTACAGGAATCAAGAAAACACCCGGATTAGCAGAAAAAATGGCAGAAGCTGGTGTAAAATTTGTATTAATTGGTATTGAAAATATTATTAAGGAAAATTTATCCATCGCCGGTAAATCCAAGCAGAACTCCCAAGCAGATATTATTGAAGTCGTAAATGACTTGCGGAAATATGGGATAATCGTAATAGGTTCTTTTATATTAGGAAATCCTAATGATACCGAAGAAACCATGATTGCGAATTATGAATTTGCCAATGAAACAAATGTAGATATACCCTTTTTCCTCTTATTAACTCCATTTCCAAAAACAAAAATCAGGGAAGAATTATTAGAGGCTGGATTAATTACTAACCTTAGCGATTATTCAAAATACGATATGTTTCAGGCAAATGTCAGAACTCATTATCTGTCTCCAGAACGTCTGTTTGAATTGCGTGAAGAAATTTCCTATAGGATTCTTAAAAAACCATCAAGAATTTTACGTCTGATTTTATTAAGACCTGGCTATCTATTTAAATTGGCAATCGATCATATTATTCATCATCCCGGCGAAATTTTCAATTATTTAAAAGGGATGTTTCGTTAAAAAATACCAACCGTCACACTGCATCACGACTTCATTATAAATGTTAAGCAATCTACTGGGAATTCCACCAGCCCGAAATATTATTCTCAGAAATGCTCGTCGTGATGGCGCTGTTACACAACACTTGGTTTAGATAAAATTCATCCTTAGATTATTTTTGCCGCCGAACTAATACAAAAGGAATCTTCAATACATGAAAATCAAATTAATAGCAATTGTCATGGCGCATCTCTGTTTATCAACGTTTTTAAACGCTGAACAAGCGCCGAAATATGAATTTCGGGCGGCTTGGATAGCAACTGTTCTGCGACTTGACTGGCCGAAATCATCGACTGTAACTACTCAGAAAACACAATTGACCAGTATATTAGACAACATGCAAAAGGCCAAAATGAATGCCGCTATTTTTCAGATCAGGCCTGTTTGTGACGCCTTTTATGCGTCGGACATTGAACCCTGGTCTAATTGGCTAACAGGAACCGAAGGTCAAGCGCCAAGTCCGTACTATGATCCTCTGACATTTGCCATTGAAGAAGCTCACAATCGCGGCATCGAACTACATGCCTGGTTTAATCCATATCGGGCCAAAAAAGGCAGTAGTGACGGTACTTCTGCCAACCATGTTTTTAACAAGAATCCGGAATGGATTCTGGCCATCGGCAATAAAAAGAGTGCTGATAATAGTTATTATGCTCTGGATGAGCAAGAAACTGAAGACACTAAAGCGACGGATTATATCCTTAATCCCGGCATGGCAGTCGTGCGGGAATATGTTCTGGGTGTGATCATGGACGTTGTCAATCGCTATGATGTAGACGGTGTTCACATGGATGATTATTTTTATCCTTACAGCGAGATTATCAATGAAGATCAAGCCACATTTACAACGGAAAACCGCGGATTCACTGATATCGGGGACTGGCGGCGGGACAATGTAAATCTATTGATTGAGGCAATCTATGACAGTATCAAAGCAGTAAAACCCAATGTAAAATTCGGAATGAGTCCTTTCGGAATCTGGAAAAACGGGGTTCCTTCCGGCATTATAGGAACAAGTTCTTATAGTGCTATCTATTGTGATCCGGTCGCATGGCTGGACGGACAATACATTGACTATCTGACGCCCCAATTATACTGGCCTTTTGAAGGTGATCAGGATTATGGATTATTAATGCCATGGTGGGCGAATCAGGCATACAAGAACGGTCGACACCTTTATACCGGAAATGCTCCATACAGAATCAGCGATTACCACAATTGGGATGCTGATGAGTTACCCCGTCAGATACAACTCAACAGAAATACTGATGGATGCTATGGAAGTGTGTATTTTCGAGTAAATCTTGGTGTTCTTGACAATCCCAAAGGCTTTCTTGATTCACTAAAAAACAATTATTATAAATATCCGGCCCTGACCCCACAAATGAGTTGGATCGACAGTATATCTCCAATCGATCCGACGTGGTTAGATGTTACCGAAAGCGATGGGAAAGCGATTATTCGCTGGGGACACGATCTTCCCACAAAGTCTGATGACGAACCCTATCGTTACATCATTTACAAATGGCCCGAAAGCGATCTGCCTGACTTCACTAATCCCGAATACATTTACACTATCACGACGCCTTCTGATCCCGATAGTGTCACTGACCAAAATTACATTGGTTATAACTATGGTGTTGCGGCACTTGATCGTCTCAATAATGAGAGTAATGTCGTCACCAGTACGGGATTGGCTATTCAGTCTTTCGAAAAATTACCTAAAGACTTTCACCTGTTTCAGAACTACCCAAACCCCTTTAATCCGACAACAACGATTAGTTTTTATTTACCCACAACCAGTTTGGTCACATTAGGTATTTACAATCTTCGAGGTCAATTGCTTGAGACCCTTATTGACGAATATATAACCTCAGGCAGGCACACAGTTGAATGGAACGCTAGTCATCTGAACTCGGGTGTCTATTTATTCAAACTTCAATCTGCAAAAATAACCGAAGTAAAAAAATGTATTTTAATAAAGTAAATCTCAGGGATTAAATTATGGAAAAATCAAAAATCAACACGTTGAAAATTATTCCGTTCGTTCTGATTTTTTTATTCTTCCTATTGGCACTCACAGCCTGTCTGCCCGGTGACGGCGACCGTACACTTGTTAAACCAGCAGGCTTTTTCACGGGCGTTTGGCATGGCTGGATTGCACCAATTTCATTGATCGTTGGATTCTTTAATCCAACAATCCGAATCTATGAGGCGTTCAACACCGGCTGGTGGTATGATTTCGGTTTCTATATCGCCATCATCAGTGGATTCGGTGGAATTTCATTGGTACGGAAAAAACGCAACGAGTAAATCATTATTATTTAAATATTGGAGATGTTGAATGAAAGCAATGGTCATTTACGATTCAGTGTTTGGCAATACTGAAAAAATCGCGAAGATTATCGGTAAAGCATTGGGTCCACCGGAAGAGGTCAAGGTAATGCGGATTACGGATGTGAACCCGAACCAGTTAACCGGTCTGGAAATCCTGATTGTCGGTTCACCTACCCGACAATTCAAGGCAACCCCAGCAATTAATTCCTTTCTAACAAAAATTCCATCCGGCGCATTGAATGGGGTTAATGTTGCTGCGTTCGATACCCGCATGTCGATAATAGACGTAAACTCTCGTATTTTGACATTTTTCGTAAAGATATTCGGCTACGCTGCGGAACCCATCGCAGCCAAACTCCTGAAGAAACAGGGACGTCAGATAGTACCACCTGAGGGGTTCATAGTCATAGACAACAAAGGTCCCCTGAAAGAGGGTGAAATCGAACGAGCAGTCAGTTGGGTGAACCAAATCAAAAAAGTGTCCGAAAATTCACTCTAAGCCACTTTCCGGACGATCGAATAAATTTAAGAGGTTCCGTGTTGACCTAAAAATAATAATCCGTAAATTAGTTCAGTGATTTTGGTGTAATTTGGAGAGAAACTTCACGTGAAATATAGACTTGTCATTTTTGATTTTGACGGTACTCTTGCCAACTCCTTCCCCTGGCTGACAGAAATTGTCAACAAGGTTGCTGAAAAATTTCAATTCCGTCCGATAAATCAGAGTGAACACGGCCTTCTGCGAAATTACGATGCAATGAAATTACTCAAACATCTTGGTTTGCCACTATGGAAAGCACCACTGCTTGGAAACCACATGCGCAAAATGATGGCTGATGACATTCATACAATTCCCCTGTTTGACGGCATTGATACTCTCTTGCAAAAATTAGCACAGAACAAAATCAAACTCGCCATTGTTAGCTCAAACTCAGTCGATAATATCCGTCAGGTTTTGGGACAGGAGTTGATGCCGCTGATCAGCCAGTTTGAATGTGGTGTCTCGATATTCGGGAAGGGACTCAAACTCCGCAAAGTACTGGCAAAAAGCGGAATTCCGGGAACAGAATCCATCTATATTGGCGACGAAATCAGGGACATTGACGCAGCCAATCATATCGGCATCTCATCGGGTGCCGTCTCGTGGGGATATAATACCGTTGAATCATTACTAGCCCGTCATCCGACTGTACTATTTTCCTCCGTTGAAGATTTGGCAAAAAAAATACTTTCCTGATATTCTAAAAAAATCTGACTGCTGATATACTTTTTTAATTATGTAAAATTAACGTAAACGAACAGGATAACGCTTAAATTCTCATTATTTTTATGTAAATTACTTCGATTTTTACAGACTATAAAGATCGAAAAAGGATTTGAGTTTGGATCAAATAAACAGAGACCACGTTATTCGGAATGCTTTTGATGCCGCCGATGAACTTGATCTGAACCGTTCATCGTATCGGGACACTGTTTTCAGCTTCTACGAAAAAATGATTGATGAAGACGTAGACAGCGGTGACGTATCGCTGATACCAAAGCAGTCCTATGAAACCGCCCTGAAAGCTAAAATCGTTGCCAAGTCCCCTGCCGTTGTCGCCGGATTGGACGAAACAATCTATTTTGCGTCTTACCATGATCTCCAGATCCAATCTGATTTTAAAAACAGTCATCTAGTAAAATCCGGAGATATTATACTTCGGGTTACTGGCAAGGCCGCCGAAATTTTAACTATTGAACGTAGTATCCTGAATATTCTGCAACGTTTGAGTGGCATAGCCACAACCACAAAATCCTACGTGGATACAATCGCCGGAACCAACACCTTTGTCGTCGGTACCCGAAAAACGTTATGGGGTCTTCTGGACAAGCATGCGATCCAATGTGGCGGCGGACTGACTCATCGTTTGGGACTGCACGATGCCGCCATGTTAAAGGAAAACCATCTGGCGGTCCTGCGAAATTCAGATAATCCCAATGCACTGCGAAACGCGGTTACTCAGATGATATCCGCGTATCCATACCTTCGCTTTATCGAAATCGAGGTCAGTAATGAGGATGAATTCCAGGCTATTCTCGGCTATCTAAAAAATATCACTGCCCCCTTCCCGTTTGTCATCATGTTTGATCATTTTGAGCCGAATCAAATCCATACTCTTATCAATGAAGCCAAATCTAAAAAACTCTACAACCATATCCTTTTTGAAGCATCCGGTAATATTACCCTCGACACCATTAGATCATTCGCGGAAAGCGGTGTCGATGTTATTTCAGTTGGTGCATTGACCCATTCAGTAACCAGTGCGGATTTTAGTCTGCTTATTGAATCAAACTAAATCCTGATTATGAAAAACAAACCAATTTATCTTGATCATAATGCCAGCACTCCCTTGCTACCCGAAGTTGTACAGGTGATGCTGCCCTTCCTGAAAAATCATTTTGGAAATCCATCCAGCAGCCATCCTTATGGCCAAACCGGAAAGAAAGCCATAGAAGACGCCCGATTACAATTGGCTGCCCTCCTTAATTGTGTTCCGGAGGAAATTATTTTCACCAGTGGCGGCAGCGAATCCAATAACATGGCCATAAAGGGAATCGCGGACCTGTATAGCACCGGGCATATCATCACCAGCGCAATTGAACATCCGGCCGTTCTGGAAGTGTGTCGCTACCTGGAAAAAAAAGGATTTTCCATCACATATTTGCCGGTCGATGAATCGGGGCTGGTCGATGTGGATTCCGTAAGAAAAGCAATTCGCAGCGATACAATCCTGATCACAATTATGCTGGCCAACAACGAAGTCGGAACTATTCAGTCAATCCGTGAAATTGCCCAAGTCGCTCATGAAAACAAGTGTTTTATTCACACTGATGCCGCTCAGGCAGTTGGAAAAATTCATGTAGATGTGCTGGAACTTGACGTTGACCTACTGTCAGTTGCCGGTCACAAAATGAACGCTCCCAAAGGAGTGGGCGCGCTTTACATAAAAACCAGTATTGAGATCAATCCGCTGATACATGGCGCCGGACACGAACATGGACTACGACCGGGTACTGAAAATGTTCTGGAAATTGTCGGCCTGGGAACCGCAGCAGAAATATTCCATCAAAATGAAACCAAAATCATCTCTGAATTGACTGTGTATGGCGACCAATTCTGGAACAAGCTAAAATCCGAATTTCCGGAGATCCAACTAAATGGTCCTCATGATAATAGATTGCCAAATACCATCAATGTCTATTTCCCCGGTATTGATGCCAATACATTGTTGGATAATTTACCGGACATCGCCGCATCCGCCGGAGCTGCATGTCACGCTGACAGCGTTGAACCGTCCCATGTGCTCAAGGCCATGGGATTCAGGGATGAACGAATTCTTGGCAGTATCCGGTTTTCTGTCGGCAGAACCACCACAACAGAAGACATTGATCTGGCTATTTCAAAAATCGCTGAATCCTATCGGCATTTATCAAAAGACCAGCTGACCGAAATTTCACTTAATGATTATTCTGATATTCGACTTACGCAGTACACCCATGGTCTGGGCTGTGCCTGCAAAATCAGACCTCAGAACCTGGAAAAAATACTCAAGAAATTCAAAGCACTTCCTTCCGAGTTTACACAAGTTGGTTTTGAAACATCCGATGATGCTGCAGTCTATCGGTTAAATGATGATGTATCCATCGTTTCAACTGTCGATTTTTTCACTCCTATTGTTGATAATCCCTTTGATTTCGGCCGCATTGCCGCCGCTAATTCGCTAAGCGATATCTATGCAATGGGTGCTAAGCCGTTGTTTGCATTGAATGTAGCGGCTTTTCCTGAAAAACGCCTACCAATGAGTGTCCTCGAACAAATTTTAGCCGGCGCTCATGAAATCGCCCAGAAAGCAGGGATTCCAATTTTAGGCGGCCATACAATTGAAGACAATGAACCGAAATTTGGTCTGGCGGTTACCGGGACCGTGCATCCTGATAAAATCTGGCGCAATACCGGTGCACAACCGGGTGATGCCCTGATATTGACAAAACCCATTGGTCTGGGTATTTTAACAACGGCCTTGAAACGAGGTTTATTAAGCAAAAGTATCAAAAATTTGATTATATCAATTATGAGCGAGTTAAATTCCGAGTCTGCTGAAATTATTCGTCGGTATCCAGTGCATGCGTGCACTGATGTCACCGGATTCGGACTTCTGGGACATTTATGGGAAATGCTCAACGGTGGAACAATCTCTGCGACAGTTCAATATTCCCAGGTTCCGGTAATTCCAGACACGGTCAATATGGTCCGGCGTAATGTCATCCCCGGTGGTACCGATGCAAATTTGGAATATTTACAGGATAAAATTGTCTGGAAAAAAAGTACTTCCCGGATCACCAGGATTGTTCTGTCCGATGCCCAGACATCGGGCGGTTTACTGGTTGCGATCCCGGAACCTGATGCCGATCAAATGGTAAAAGAACTGCAACAAAAGGGAATTCTGAACGCTGCCCGGATCGGGTACTTTGAAAAAACAGAGATTCCAAAAATTTATGTTGTTGATTAACGAGACTTCTGTAACTTTAAAAACCTAGAGATTATGAAAAGTCGTTTCCGCAAACAGTATATCAAAATCGCCCGAAAGCTGACACTTGCCGATCTGCAGGCCGGTGCCGAAAGCAATGATTTGACAATGGATAACATTGTATCTGCCGGTCGGGTAGAGCAGAGTTCAAATTTTTTCATGGGTGTTTTTACACGACAAGGCCTGAAAAATGCCATTGATGCATTCGGCCTTACAGATGCCCTGGCCCGTCTGGGGCTAGCGGATTTACACGTTGATATTGATACAAGTGACCCGCACACTCACCGTCTCTATGTCTACACCGGTGATGCCTGTGATAATAATAAAATTTGCGAAATGGTGGTAAAAAAGGGTCCGGTTAATTTACAACAGGATATTCTCCCAAAGTTTCCGAACCGAACTCCAAACCTGCTTCAAATTGAATGGCTTCTCCTGCAAAATCCACGAATAATATTTGATGAAATCCGGCCACAGCTTCCTGGACAGCAGTACCCGGGGCTAGGCATCGGAGACCGCATGCTACAGATATTGATCATCATGACCCGGCGTCTACGGCTCGAAGGTTTGATTAATAAACCCCGCTATTACCATACAGCATTCATGTTTACAAAAGATTTCGTTTTTACAAACCCCCGCAATCAGGCAATTCTTTTCTCGATCAACCGAGATCTTGTGAGCAAATATAAATTCCATACCGTCGCCTGGGCCGCTCATTACGACTGTATTATAAACCATGAAACCGGCTCAACACTGGTCTGGGATTCCGATTATCTGATTTTACCACTTGAAAAGTACATGTTGAAATACTTCTATTCCAAAGAATACCAAAAAGCCGTAGAACGGGAAATGAAGAATTACACATTTATCATTGACCTTAGTAAATTTCAAAAGATCATGCAGAAAAATAAAATACCGATCTACGAACAATTAATCTAAACTATTCTTAATAAAATTTAATGAACTTCCAGTTTCCGAAAACTCCATACTGTGTACTCCTTGGTAACGGTGAATATCCGGACAAATCGTATTGTCATAGAATGATAGAGAATGCTGATCTCACTATCTGCTCCGACGGCGGGGCCAATTTCGCCCAAAGGACCGGGATAATTCCCCATTTGATCATTGGCGACCTGGATTCGATCAGCAACGTCGCGAAAAATCATTTCACCAAATTAAATGTGCCGATATTATTAATGGAATCCCAAAGGGAAAACGACCTCGAAAAAGCCATAAATTATATCATGGAAAACCATACGTACAACCATATCGTGTTGTTAGGATTTCTAGGTTTACGAGACGATCATAGTTACGCCACATTACAAATTGCCGAAAGACTCAGTGACCCTGTAAGTATCAGGATTTATTCCAAAACCGCAGAATATTTGATCCTGCCGCCGGGCAAACATTCGCTGACTTTCCCAATAAATCATACTGTCTCTATCTTCGCTTTACCTGTCGTAAAAAATCTCATTACAAGCGGATTGAAATGGAACCTTAACCATGAAGATCTTTTCCCCGGCTCGCATGGTGTGAGTAATATCGTGATTGATAATTCAATCCGGATTTCTTTTGACACCGGGAAACTCATGTTGATATCTCCGATACAATCCTGATGAATTCAATTCACATTGCTTCTATCGATAAATTCCTGATCATTATCTATCTGGTTGTACTTTTGCTGATTGGGTTGCTTTCATCAAAAAAACAGCGTGGAACTGACGAAAATTTTCTATTGGCAGGACGAAAGCTATCATTGCCAGCATTTACTGCGACCCTGGTATCAACCTGGTACGGAGGAATACTGGGAGTCGGTGAATTTACATATCATTATGGCTTATTAAATTGGGTTACCCAGGCTTTACCCTATTATTTGTTTGCTATTCTCTTTGCATTTTTTATTGCACCAAAAGTGCGAAAAACCGAACTCTTTACAATTCCCGATCAACTGTACAATCATTACGGAAAAACGGCCGGGCTGATTGGCAGTATTTTTATTTTTCTACTGGTTTCTCCGGCCTCATATTTGCTCATGCTCAGTATTCTGTTTCGGGCAATATTCGGAATCCCATTTTGGCTCTCAGTTATGATAAGTATTTGTTTCTCGGCACTTTATGTTTTTTTTGGAGGATTTAATTCCGTAGTAAAAACCGATATGTTTCAGTTCGTTTTAATGTTCAGCGGGTTTGCAATACTGGTCATTACGTTGTTTGTTAAATTCGGCGGTCTCGGATTTCTCCAGAGCAATCTTCCCCCTTCACATTTACGATTTGACGGAGGACAGGGGTTGCAATATATTTTTGTCTGGTTTTTTATCGCTCTCTGGACATTTGTAGATCCCGGTTTCTATCAGCGCTGTTATGCAGTCAAAACACCCGGAACAGCCAGAAATGGTATCCTCCTGGCTATTGTATTCTGGATATTCTTTGATTTTCTCACAACTACAGCCGGATTATATGCCCGGGCGATTTTTCAGGACATCCCGGGATTAATGGCCTTTCCGCTACTGGGTGAACAGATTTTACCACCAATTCTATGTGGTGTCTTTTTTATTTCACTGATGGCAACAATCATGTCGACACTGGATTCCAACTCATTTCTAGCGGCAGTCACCTTCGGCCGTGACATTGTCTGGAGAATCCGTAAGGACATCAACATAACTGTCGCTTCACAGTTTGGTCTTGGACTAACATTAATTTTCTCTGTCATTCTCCTTACCATCGTTCCATCCGTTGTCAAAATCTGGTATCTGCTTGGTTCTCTTTTTATTCCAAGCCTCTTACTCCCGCTCGTGTCTGTTTTTTATCAAAAATTTCAAATATCACAACACGGTACGATTCTGGCCATGATTACAGCATTTTTTGGATCTTTCACATGGTTATTATCAGGAATTATTCAAACCTCGCTGTCTGAACCATCCTTCCCGTTGAACATTCAACCTTTTTTTATTGGTCTCTCTTTTTCAGTTTTAATTTATTTTTATCAACATATATCAAGGTATTTTTCGACGACATAACTGAAATCGGTAAAATCAATTTTAATTATTACAATTAATCATGTTGATTTAGTGCCTGAATTTAGATAAATTTTCATGCTTTTTGTAGTAACAGATCACGGGGCGATTAGCTCAGTTGGTCAGAGCGTCCCGTTCACATCGGGAAGGTCATCCGTTCAAATCGGATATCGCCCACAAAGAAGGTAAGGTCTTGAAAGCGTCAAATTATTTACAAACCATATATAAAGATATAAATTGCACCCACTACGGTGCAATTTTCATTTTGAATACTAGCACGGAGGAATAATGCTCAAAGAGTTAAAATACCTGGTCATTTTACAGAAGATTGATAACGAATTAATAGAGATCAACCTATTGAAAGGAGATTTACCACAGATTGTGGAAAACCTTGAAAAATCTATTGCCACTCTGGAAAAAGACCTTGTATCAAATCAGGCCAGAGAGAAGGAAATTATCTTGGTAATTAAAAATCTTGAGGGACAGATTGAGGATAGCAAAGAACATTTGAAACACTATCAGGATCAGCTATATCTGGTTACTTCTAATAAAGAATACGACGCGTTGACTTCTGAAATTGATACGGTTCGACAAAGTATAGACGCCGCAGAATATAAGATTCTTGAATTAAACGAGGAAATCCAGACCTTAAAAGAATCCATTAAAAGCAAAGAACTGACGTTGATCGATAAACGCAGTGATATTGATAATCGCCGGGAACAGCTGGATAAGACCAATAAGAAAACCAACGATGCCCATTCAAAACTAATGGGCGAACGCAAAGAAATACTAAAGATGATTTCACAGCGCTATATCCGCGATTACGAACGCATTGCCAAAGCGAAAGACGGGGTTGCGATTGTACCGATTCATCAGGTATTTGAAGAGAAGACCGATAAAAAGGGGAATATTGAATACCATCCAGCCCAGGTATCCTGTGGCGGATGTCATAAAATTGTCCCTCCACAAAAAATTGTCGAAATTCGCACTGGATCAATATTAAACCGTTGCGAATTTTGTGGACGATTACTGTACTGGGATGACAAAACCAGTGAAATTCGATTCAATAATGAGGAGGAAGTATTCTGAAGTTGGTCAGACAGTCGCTCCGATGTATATCGGGGAGGAAAGTCCGAACTCCGCAGGGCAGGGTGCTCCGTAACACGGAGTCTTCCGTTTATACGGTTGAAGGAAAGTGCCACAGAAACGATACCGTCCCGGCTTTTGTCGGGATAAGGGTGAAATGGTGCGTCCCGCAATTAAGCGGGATTAAAGTAAGAGCGCACCGTCCTAACCGCGAGGTTGGGAGCAGGGTAAACCCCACCCGGAGCAAGATCAAGCAGAGAATTGGAATGGCCCGTTCCCTTGAATTCTCGGGTAGATCGCTTAATCCCGGCTGCAAGGTCGCGGATAGATAAATGACTGTCGTCCCGTCTCGGCGGGAAACAGAATTCGGCTTATCGACCAACTTCAGCTATTGTTTTAGCTATGAAATTTGATTGGATTATTAAAGAATATAACGAGCAAGAAGTTCGCAATCTGGCTACAGAATTACAACTGCCTTTCTCAATTACCACCGTTCTGTACAATCGCGGATTTACCAGTTCCGTTGAAGTTAACCATTTCTTTAATCCAGTTATCCAGGATTTGCATGACCCGTTCCTGATGCAGGACATGGAAAAAGCGGTGGATCGTATCCAGTCAGCACTCATGAAAAGAGAAAGCGTTCTCATCTATGGTGATTACGATGTTGACGGAACCACTGCGACTTCCCTGTTGTATTTGTATCTGCACGAAATTGGTCTGAATACTGTCTATTATATTCCTGACCGTGAAAAAGATGGTTACGGTCTCTCCCGGACAGGAATTGATGAAGCGATTAAACAAAATGCGACCTTGATTATTACCTGTGACTGCGGTATCAGTGCTTTTGAAGAAATCAGTTATGCCAAAGCAAACAATATCGATTTGATCGTGACCGATCATCATGAACCGGCAGAAACTCTTCCCGATGCTCTGGCAATCCTAAATCCAAAACGAGAAAATGATCCATATCCGTTTAAGGAACTTTGCGGTGCGGGAGTCGCCTTTAAACTCCTTCAGGCATTTTCGATAAAAAACAATATTCCTATGGAAAAGCTGTACCGTCATCTGGACCTTGTGGCCATTGGAACTGCAGCTGATATTGTACCGATTCTCGATGAAAACCGGGTGTTGGTTGCAAAAGGACTGGAATATCTGAATCGGACAAGCAAGATCGGGGTCAACGCCCTGCTGAAGGTCTCGGGTTTTACAAATAAAATTCTGAATGTAGTCAATATTGTTTTCGGTTTGGCGCCCCGGATAAATGCTGCCGGCCGGTTGGGTGAAGCCACCCGGGCCGTTAAATTACTGACATCGTTTGATCGCAATGAATCCCGGAACCTGTCGTCTTTACTGGAGCAGGAAAACCGCAACCGTCAGAGTATTGAAAAAGAGACAATCGATCAGGCAATTTTACAGTTAAATGCCACACATGATATCTACAAAGATAAAATCTTTGTAATTTCCGGAGAAAACTGGCATCAGGGTGTCATCGGAATTGTGGCGTCAAAATTAAAAGAAATTTACAATCGTCCGGTAGTAATGATTTCGACACGAAACGGTATTGGAAAAGGTTCAGCCCGCAGTATTGCTGATTTTGATCTTTATATGGCTTTTACTAAGTGTGCAGATTTACTCGAAAATTATGGCGGGCATAAGATGGCGGCCGGTCTGACCATCAACAAAGAGATGATTTCCCAGTTTCAGGAGCGATTAAAACGCATCGCCAATAAACAGATAACCGAAGAGATGTTGAATCCAAAACTGTTAATCGATTGTGATATTGATTTTAATGAAATCAACCAGGATATCTTAAACCACCTTAAAAAAATGGCGCCGTTTGGGCCCGGGAATATGCGACCTATCTTTATTGCCCGTAATCTGTCGATTGCCGGAATGCCCCGGATTGTTGGTGAAAACCACCTAAAGTTTAAAGCTGCAAAAGATAAAAAGGTCGTCAGCGCAATCGGTTGGAAACTGGGTACGATGTACGAAATGCTGATCAGTAATCGGTCACTGGACATCGCCTTTGTCATCGAAGAAAATGAATGGAACGGAATTAAAGAAATTCAGTTGAATGTAAAAGATATACATTATTCGAACGGATCAAATTATTAATATATCGAAGGAATTCAAAAATGTATCGTAGTAAAATTGCCGGATTAGGGGGATATGTTCCCGAAAATGTTGTTACGAACTTCGATCTTGAAAAATTGATGGATACCAGTAATGAGTGGATTATCGAACGGACCGGTATTCACGAAAGAAGATTTGTAACTCAACCATGCGGGTGCGCCGAATTGGCTCTGCCGGCATGTTTAGATGCTATTAAGGACGCTGGTATTCAAAAAGAAAATATTGACTTAATTATTGTTGCTACAATAACACCGGAACATCAGGCTCCGGGAACCAGCAGTTTTTTACAGGCACTTCTCGAACTCGGAGCTGTACCAACACTGGATATCCGGGTTCAGTGTTGCGGTTTTATTTATGGTCTTTCAATTGCGGATCAATTCATTAAAACCGGTATGTATCAGAATATCCTTCTGGTTGGTGTTGAGGTTCAATCGGTGGGACTTGATCTGACTACAGAAGGCCGGGATATAGCAGTACTATTCGGCGATGGTGCCGGAGCGGTTATTATCAGTCGTTCGGATAATGTAAGTGAAATTATATCTACCCACCTTTTTGCTGATGGTACACACGCAGAAGATTTATGGGTAGAAGCACCGCTAGGTTATGAATCTCCCCGAATTTCAAAAAAGATGCTGGATGATCGTCGACAATTTCCGAAAATGAAAGGTCGACAGGTATTTAAAAATGCTATCACCCGATTTCCCGAGGTAGTTATCACTGCCCTGGAAGCAAATCAATGGACTAAAGATGATATCAAACTGGTCATCCCTCATCAGGCCAATATGCGGATTACCGAAGCTATTACCAAAAGGCTGGAGTTGCCTATTGAAAAAGTTTATAGTAATATACATCGCTACGGGAATACGACAGCTGCTTCGATTCCCCTCGCCATGTTTGATGCCCTGAAAGAGGGCAAATTTGAAAAAGGTGATAAATTAATTCTGGCAGCGTTTGGCTCCGGATTTACGTGGGCTTCCGCCGCTGTAATCTGGTAAATAAAGGATAAATTTGTGTGGCTAACCTAAGCTATCTGGCGACAAAAGAAACGGAACGCTTCGATCCGAAACTGTCGAAACGGTATAAACATTGGTCTATCTTTTGGGCAATTATCACAGTGATCATAATTGCATTATTGTTTCCAAAAAACCGTTATAGCGCCTATAGTTACAAAATAAATGATATTACCCGGTCGGCGATAATTGCGCCTTTTGATTTTCCAATCCTCAAATCAGATACGGAACTGGCCAAAGATCGCAGTGAAGCATTAAAAAAGATACCCTTCGTTTTTAAGCTGAGTCAGGATATCCAGAACACAGAGTTAACAAATCTGCAGGCCTTCTTTGCGAATATGGAAAAAATTCAAGCAGCTAGGCAAAAGTACGAAGATTCCATGAAACTTCTGGATCGGTATCGTTATTCCAAACGCTTCGAAGAAATTCAGTCAATGACCCAGACCGACTCGATCTCCTACACAAACCTGTTGACTCAAATTCAAACGGATTATGCTTTCGGAAAAAATTCACCCGTTTACACCCAATTGATTCTTGGCACTGATAATAAAAGGGAAAATATTTTTGCGCCGGTAAAATTCTATCCTCTGCTCAGACAAATTCTTAGTGATTTATACGCCCATCTCATTTTGGATATATCTAAAAAAGACATCATCAGTGACGGAATCGCCATTCAACTGGAAAATGAAGAACTGCATGAAAAAATTGACCAGCTTCTAACATTGGAAGAGGCGTGGACAAAAGCCAAATTGACCCTCCAGGCCAAATACCCGGAACAGGATTCGAAAGTCATCAATACTGGTTATGAAATTTTAGTCCAATTCCTGAAACCTAATCTGATTTATCAAAAAGAAATCACAAAATCCCGGCAACAGGAAGCGATCAATAAAGTCCCGATCAGTAAAGGTATTGTTCTGGAAAATGAAAAAATTGTCGATGCCAATACCAAGATAACTCCCGAGATATCCCGAAAACTGGAATCCATGTCCAAGGAACGGATTCGGCGATCAAATATTCGCGGTGGACTTCGGAAGAGTTTACCGGTAATCGGAGACCCGGTAATTTTTCTAGGACAGGTTCTTCTGGTAGCGATTATATCACTCTTTTTGGTTACCTTTCTACTCTCCTATCGGCCATCTATCGTGAAAGATCCAAAGATGGTTATTTTACTGGGAATCATTTTCATCATTGAGGCTTTGTTTACTACTGTCTTCGTCCAAAAATTTAATATTTCCGAATTCGCCATTCCAATTACAATCGCCGCGATGACAATGACCATTCTTTTTGACAGTAAGATCGCCTTTGTTGGTGCTGCAACAATCACCCTGATTGTCGGTGCGCAATTACAGGGGAGTCTGGATTTTATTATCGCTTCTATATTTGTCAATTCCTTTGCCATATATTCTGTGCGAAAACTGCGGAAACGCAGCCAGGTTTTTCAATCGATCATTTATATATTGTTGGGATATACAATCAGTATCGTTGTCACCGAATTGCTAAAATATTCTTCAGTAACCGAAATGACTGATAATTTGATCTACGCCGGTTTGAATGCTTTTTTATCACCGTTTTTTGCCTATGGTCTGATCAGTTTACTTGAGATGATCTTCGGAATCACAACCGATCTGACATTGCTTGAACTTGCTGATTTTAACCATCCGTTACTGAAAGCATTATCCAAGGAGGCAACTGGAACTTTTACTCATTGTGTAACCGTTGGCAACCTGGCTGAAGCGGCCGCCGATTCCATTGGCGCGAATGCCCTGTTAGCCCGCGTAGGTGCTTATTACCATGATATCGGTAAAATAACCAAACCGGAATACTTCATCGAAAACCAAGCATACGACAGTAACAAGCACGATAATCTGGCACCAAATCTGAGTGCATTAATTATTATCAATCATGTCAAAGAGGGACTGCGCCTCGCAAAAGAGTATAAATTGCCAAAAGCACTGATGGATTTCATCCCAACGCACCACGGTACAACCCGGGTCGAATATTTTTACAATAAGGCCAAGGAAAAATCCGGTGGTGACTCGGCGATCAATGAAAACGACTTTCGCTATCCCGGACCAAAACCGCAAACCAGGGAAACCGGAATCCTGATGATCTGTGAAACCATTGAAGCCGCATCCCGTTCACTCGAAAAGCCGACACTTGGCAACATTGAAAAATTAATCGACTCGATTATCGATAAACGCCTGCAACTGGGTCAGCTGGATGAATGTCCTCTGACGTTCGCTGATCTGAAAAAGATTAAAGGTGACATTAAAACCAATACTGGAATTCTGCCAATTTTGAAAGGCATCCATCATCTACGGGTTGAATATCCCGGTCAGGACAAGGAAATCCCCACCAAACCATCAAAGGCCAAACCCGCAAAGACCGCTTCCTGATATGCCGATTGTAACGATAAGCAATAACTATCCGAATTTTCAACTGCTTTCCCCGACGGTTAGAGCCATCCTGCAAATGGTTGCCGCCGGTGAAGACAGAACCTTCGAAAAAGTATCCCTTATTGTCAGCGATGATAACACATTAAACCGTCTGAAGAAGCACTATTTCGACGATGATGTTCTCACCGATACGATCAGTTTTAATTTTAACGAAATTGATCAATCCATCGACGGTGAAATATACATCAGCATTGATCGGATCCGGGAGAATGCTGAACAGTTCAATACCGGTTTTCGGAGAGAATTGGCATTGGTCATCATCCATAGTTTTCTGCACTTGATCGGTTATGAAGATTCCTTGCTAGTAGATAAACAACAGATGGACCGGATTCAACGGCAATATCTGGACCAGATATCATTAAAACGATTATATAGAAACCTGAAGAATTAACAATGCCAGACAACTCATCGCTCAATGACCAGTTAAGCAGACTGATTTCTATTGTAAAAACCCTGCGCAGTCCATCGGGCTGTGAATGGGATCGCGTTCAAACCTCCGAGTCACTTTCACCTTATTTCCTGGAAGAGGCCTACGAAACAATTGAAGCTATTCATGAAGGAAACCGGGATAAACTGAAGGAGGAATTGGGTGATCTTCTTCTACATATCGTATTTCAGGCCGATATCGCCGAGGAAAAAAAGCAGTTTAATCTGACTGATTCACTGAAAAATATATGTGATAAACTGGAACGGCGTCATCCCCATGTCTTTGGCGATGTGGTCGTTGAAAATGTTAGCGATATCAAACAGAACTGGGAAGAAATTAAATTGAAAGAAGGCCGTAAATCCCTGATGGAGGGACTGCCGAAAACCTTCCCGGCGCTTTTGCTTGCCCGTCGAATCCAGGAACGCGCATCACAGGTTGGTTTCGATTGGGATAAAATCGATTTGGTCTGGAAGAAAGTCCATGAGGAACTGGATGAGTTGAAGGAGGCCCTGAAAAATTCCGACGAAAGGGCTATAAACCTGGAATTTGGTGATTTACTGTTTTCACTGGTCAATCTCTCCCGTTTTCTGAGCATCAACCCGGAAAAAGCTTTAGCAGCGACTTCCCAAAAATTTATCAAGCGGTTTCAGTATATCGAAAGTAAGCTGAATGCTAAAAAACAAAGCCTGAAGGATACATCGCTGGAGGAAATGGACAAACTCTGGAATGAAATCCGTTCTGCAGACAAGAATCCAAAGAAATAACCCGTTTTTATTTTTTCCCCAAAATAATTCTGAAAAGGTCTTGAAGCTTATCTGTCAAAGGTATATATTGAATTGTGAGGTCTTTGAAATTTATCCTGCAATGGCATATCCTATATTTTTAGAACCAACACTTTAAATATGGGAGCTGGACTTCGGGCGTGGAAAGCATGCCTCCTCGTCGAGGAAACTTGAAGCGTTCGGGAGGTGCCCACCGTGACTAGCACGGTTCTAAAAACATACAGCCATTGCAGGATATTTATATAAGAAAAATAATCGCTATTTACCGATAATCGTTGCCGACGGAATAATCCGGATTTCCTGGCTGAGATTGTGCAAATCTTTTAACCGTATTTCAATATGCACAGAAACAGAGTTCGGTGTAAACACTGGCTGGACTGATAGCCTGTATTTCCTGAAAACCCGCATAATGTCCGAATAATCACCCGGCTCACACTGAACAGTCACCATCTTGACTTGTTGATGCCTCTTTTTCCCTGCAAGATCAAGGGCCTCCGATGCAACGCCACCATAGGCTCGGATCAGCCCGCCGATACCGAGTTTAGTGCCTCCGAAATAACGAATAACCAGACACAGGACATTGGTAATCTCACGCCCTTCAATAGCGGCTAATATTGGCGGTCCTGCGGACCCGTGTGGCTCACCGGCATCGGAACTGTAGCCAAGAAATTCTCCGTTTTGATCAATCCGACAGGCCCAGCAGACATGCGACGCTTTGCGATGCTCTGACTCCACCTCGTTGACGATTGTTTGTGCCGCTTCCCGAGATTCAACGGCATACACCCGAGCGATAAACTTAGAGCCTTTGATTTTATGGGTGATTTCAGATGCTTGTTTGATTTGGTAGTTCAATGATGGTGCAATTAATTTATAATTGTAAACTTGTGAATCATCTCAATGTCGTCAGCTAGTAATCGCAACAGATAAATCCCCGAACTCAGGTTGCGACTTCGCAGATCATCAGAACTGATTTCCAAAGTTAAAATGCCTGGATCAAGATTTTCCGTATCGATGGAATTTTTATAAACCCGTTGACCACGAATATTATAAATTTGAAAATTCAGAGCACTGATAAACTTCCCCAATTGCAGCTCAATGTTCAGCGGATATTGGTTTTTCCATGTATAGGGATTGGCGTACAGTTTCAGGATTTTTGTAGGAAATGTTTCGGTTGTGGTCAAGGTCAGGTTCAGGTCATGTGTTATTTCTGTCGAAGTATTGGTAAAAAAAATGATTAATTGATCATTTTTTCTGGCTTCGCCGATAAAGACTTCCGCCTGATCGTCAAATTTTCGCAGAAAATCAGCGGATGTACTTTTGTCAATAATATAACTTCCCTTAAACTCACCACCAGAGAGTGATTCAACAGTCAGATTTAAATATTGGCTGGCGGAAAAGGAGATTGAATATGGACGGGTTGCCAGTGGCTTGAGATCGTCATCAATACCCAAATTATTACTGAAGTCCTGAATTGACACAGAAAGTTCCGGATAATACCTGGCATCCGGTGAAACTGCAAAGGCTTCATCATATCTGGCGCCGGAATAATAGCAAGCACTGACATAATTATTATACTGGGTCGCCAAATTGCCACCATATCCACTAACGACCTCCATCAATGCCTGAAGTGCGTATTGATTCTTGATCTTCTCCCAGGTCTTCTGAATGAGCTTTTGATCAAAAACATCCTGAAGATAATAAATAAACGGCCCCATCGCATAGGCATAATCGTAGTAATCCCAGATTGATTTTATCGGATTATTGAAAAAACTTCCCAAATATTGAATATAGTCATTTATCTCCGGGTACGCCCGCTCTTCAAACCAGGTTGATGACCATTCCAGGAAGTAGGTATCTCCATCTACGCTGCCAGGCAGATTATTATTTATAAACCAATTGTATCCCAATTGAACAACATGAAAAAACTCATGGGCAATAGTCACCCGTAAACCATTAATTCCATTTGTGGTATA
>CAZAKB010000017.1:0-1333 GCA_964485475.1 uncultured bacterium | reverse complement strand
TAATTTATCTTTAGATTGCGTTGTATTGGATGAGAGTTCTTTGTGTTTTGTGGACTGTAGATACTCCATAATTGCCGTATAAGAATCCTCTGCCAGTATATGAGCATAATGTAAAGTGAGAATTAATGTTATAACTAATGTATATTTCATCGGCCTATTTTTGACGAAACAGCAACGTAACCGGGACTCCTATAAAACCAAATTTCTGACGAAGTTTGTTTTCCAGAAAGCGTCGATACTCTTCCTTTACGCTTTTAGGATCGTTACAGAAAAACAAAAATACAGGGGGATCGATTTTCACCTGCGTGACATACTTAATCTGAATATGTTTTCCGCCCACGGCAGGTGGTGGTGTCCGGTCAATGACTTCCTGGAAATATTTGTTTAACTGATTGGTAGAAATCCTTTTTTTCATTGATTCATAAACAACAGTTGCGATTTCCAGAATCTGGCCGATCCGCTGCTTTGTCAAAGCAGAAATGAAAATCATCGGATAAAAAGCAAGTTCCTTAAAACGAAAAGTAATATCATCCTGGTAGTGCTTCAACGTGTTCGATTCTTTCTGGATAAGATCCCATTTATTGATCGCAATGATCACTCCTTTTTTCCGGTCCAGGATCGAGCGGGTAATACTGGCATCCTGCCGGTCAAAGCCTTTAACGGCATCAATCACCAGAATTGCAACATTGCATCGGTCAATCGCCCGTTCAGTCCTTACATTGCTGTAAAATTCAATATTATCTTTGATGTTTTTCTTTTTCCGAAGCCCGGCGGTATCAATTAAGGTAACCGATTTTTCAAAGTAGTTAATTTCAGAATCGATGGAATCTCGGGTCGTTCCGGGTATATTCGTAACGATAAGTTGATCCACGCCCAAAATTGCATTAACTATGGATGATTTTCCAGCATTTGGCATACCAATAATTGCCAGACGTAAATGATCGGAGACATCCTGCTCTTCCGGAGCTTCCATGGGTAATTTTTCCAGTACGAGGTCCAGCAAATCACCGATTCGTCGGCCATTCTGAGCCGATATAGGAAATACATCGCCGAAACCCAGTTTGAAAAATTCGAAACGGATATTTTCTCTGACCTCGTCATCACATTTATTGGCAACCAGAATAATTGGTTTATCCGCCATTCGCAGCATCTCTGCAATTTGTTTATCCATGGGCATTATCTGATCATTTACATCCACCATAAACATAATTAAATCGGCTTCCACGATTGCCAGTTCGACCTGCGCCCGGATAGCTGTCTCGATAGTATCCTGACTTTCCGGAATATACCCGCCGGTATCAATCAACCTGAATTGCCGGCCAACCCAGTTGAC
>CAZAKB010000016.1:35213-36564 GCA_964485475.1 uncultured bacterium | reverse complement strand
AGTTTTGCTCCATTCACCGGGTATTTGGAACAAAATACCGGTTACGGTCTGTGGATAATGTTTTAGCAGAGTTAGATCATAAAACCCGGCAGGGCTTCCGGTCTTTCGATTTTGAGGATGATCACTTCGGCGGAAACAGCCGCTGGCTGAATGATCTTCTTGATGGTATTATCGAAAGGTTTACACAACACGAATTATCCTTCCATGCCATGAACGGCATCACTGCCAGTAATCTCAATGCAATGCTCCTTGAAAAAATGAAGCTGGGCGGTTTTTCAGGAATCAACCTGTCCCTGGTCACACCGGACCAGACTCGCCAGGACGCCCTGAAACGGCCTTTCGATACTCAGTATTTTACAGATGTTGTAAAAAGTGCTCATGAAATTGGACTGCAAATAACCGCTTACCTGATTATCGGCCTGCCTGGAGATACTCCAGAAGATAACCTGAAATCCATTCTCTTTCTTGCTGATCTGCCGGTTCTGATCGGCCCATCACTTTTTTACCTCGTCCCCGGCACATCGGTTTTTGATAAATTAACGGAAGAATCTAAAATTCCCGCCTCGCCTCGTTGTTACCGGTCCAGTTATTTTCCTTACGAACAATTTGAATTTTCCAGAACAGCAGCTCTGACACTATTTCGTATTTGCCGGATTATCAATTTTCTTAAAGCAATCAGGGAATACAATTACCAGCCATCGGACTATAGAATTGAAAATGATAGAGTGGTCCTTCCGCCCAATCTATCGGGAAAACAGAGCCAGATCACTCTGGGATTTGCACTATTGGAATTATTAAGACAGACCGGGAAGATATACGGAACCGGTAAAAAGCAGGGCAATTTTTATCCTCTCGTACAAGAAAAGTATGATCGGACAATTCTTAAAACATTTGTTGATTGGTTATTAAATCCGAAACCGGACTAGATCGTTTCGTAATGGCAGCTGCGTTTTCTGCGGGATTCTACTGATCAGAATTATGAAATATAAACAGTGTTTTCTTTGGAATAATTCGTTGTCTAAATTGTGATTTCCAGACGCAGCCCCGGCACCAGAGCGTGCGCAAATCCAGGATTGATTCCCGGGTTGATAATATATTGCAAATCCGGCTGCATCATTATCCACTGGTTCATCCGCAACCGGCAGATCAGTTCAATTGCGATTTCCACTTTATCAGGTTCTCGATTATTAACCGCCATTTTCTCTCGATAGTCATCACTCACACGGGCCACGGCAACCGCCAGCCCCAGCTGATGATATCGGGAGCGACTTGAAGGCCCGGTATAAACCAACCCGCAACCACAGTACAGGCTGACCGGATTCACCACCGGATTCGCATATCCGGCCCGGAA
>CAZAKB010000016.1:32045-35113 GCA_964485475.1 uncultured bacterium | reverse complement strand
ATCGCCGAATATGCTGCCGTTCATACTTGAACGTAGATTTCCTTAATCGTTCAAGATGTGTCTGAAGGCCAAATTCAGTGCAAATCAACGCGCCGTCATCAGCTGATAGTTTTATGTTTAATCCCTTTTCATTGAGATTTCCGGGAACGCCATCCGCAACCGCCATCAGCCAGTAAAATTGCTCGTTAAGATCATAGCGAAAACGCAATGTCAGAGCCGGGTTGGGATACGTTGGGACCCCGTTAACTCCACTCTGGGAAAAGTCGGGCCCCATCCCAAAGGAACCGTTAAGAAAAGCACCGCTGAATTCGTTAACATCAAATTCACTATTAAGGTCGTAAATGCCTATCAGGACTGACCCGGTCTCTTTCCAGAGTGATTGGCACAACCAACATTCATACAGCTTCAGCATGGGCTCACTGGCAATATTACTGACCCCCTGAATATCTCCGGCAAAATCACTGGGATTTTTTCCGTAGGCAAACACCCCGTCACAGAATATTGACGTTCCTCTCACACTAAGCAATTGCTCCAGATCAGCACTTAACATACAATCCAGCAGGCCCAGATTGGCAGTGCCGCGCTCCTGTCCACCGGCAATATTGCTGAAAATATCGTGAGTGCAAATAAGGTTCGCCTCAAGCCCGTCTATTGCCAGGGGGTTTGGCTTATCCCCTTCATTGCCCCAACCATCTGCATAAATGAATGTGAAAACGATCATCCAAATGATTACTGAAGTAAAAAAAGTCCTATGCATTTTTCAATTCAATCCCTAGCCTGATTAACTACTTTTCATTTCCCCACAGCTTCGGGTCATTGCCCTTGCTTTGCCGCCATTCATGCCGCCAGCGGTGAATATCTGATTGGTTGATAAAGCGTTTGGGCTGACGGTCTTTTTTTGGAATCAGAGGCGGCAATTCAGCAAGGGGCGGTTGCTGGTACCAGTATACCACGCTGGCCAAATCCAGGGTCAGGCAGTTATTGTGACCGTGTTCAATAGTAAAGCGAAATGAATCTTCAAAGTGGATTGGGTCGCTGATTTGAAACCGATACACATGCGTCCGGCCGAGCCAGCCGATATCATCATTGACCCGGGCATAGCCGAAGTAGGGATGGGAAAAATTTGACTTTGGGCACCATGACGAATTGAAATAGTCTTCCGTACCGGTCCCAAACAATACCGGCCGATCATCAGAATCGATACAGATCATATCATCGCCCTCGCCGTACCACATGGGTGTCGGCGAGTGAACATAATAATTAACTCCGACAAAATGACCTTTTCCCTTAACATCAAGAAACAGATAGTTATCTTCACCATTCAGATTTTGACCTGGTTCACCGAGTGTTCCCCATTCATTTTCACCATCCGGTAGCGCTTCGGTTAATTCATGGTTATACCAGGCACAGAAGCGCCCCATATCTTTTGGCAATTTTTTCAATTCATAATAGTCTACAAAGAAATAAAAACAATTGATCTCTTTCCCGGACTGGTTTTCAATCTCGACCCGCGCTCCGTCGCTGAAAGGCATGGCAAAATAGGAAATCAGTGCCCGGCCGGATTGCGGTCCGGCCGCCAACGGCAAACTGGCAAAGTCGTAACTTTCATCCCAGCCCTGGCCAAAAAAGGGACCGATCGGCGATTCCACCGAGGGAAATTCATTCCCGTCCCAGTACATTCTCAGAATGACATCATTCCGGCTCAGCAACTCCGGATAGGGTGCGATTGTAATCCAGATATGATTGATAATTCCCGCGCCCGGCACATTAAAGATCGTCCGGGTTTCACCGTCTTTAATTTCACGAAAAAAATCATTATTACCACCGGTTATATCGGAGCTGCTGACCCGTTTGGAAACCATCCCATTTTGAATCTGCGCCAGGCCCATCAAATCATTATTGAACGATTGAGCAAATCCAATTTGTCCAAAAGCCAAAATCCCGGTCACCATAATTCCCATAATAAACTTCATTATTTGATTCTCCATTAATTTATTTTATAATCTAAAAGAAATTGCCTATAAGTGAAAAGGGACGTACCGAAATGCGCCCCTTAGATTTCCATCAAATATAATAACCAAAATCTACAAACCCAGTTCTATCATGGCCTGTTCAATCAGTTTATCACTGACTTTCTGGATCGCGCGTACTCCGGCGGTTTCTTCAGAATTGCCAGCGTTTTTATCTTCAACCAGATAGTTACCGACAATGGTTTTCTGCTGAATGTTATAGACTTTCAGAGTGCCCCTGGCCCGGGCGAAATAGAACCCATCCTGAATTTTATTGGTCTGCCCCGAAGAAATTGTCCCCAGAACGACCAAGTCAGCGCCGGAGCTGCCCAACATTTCGGCAATTATTTCAGGCTTTGCACTTATATCGGTCTCGCTTAACTGGTCGAAGGGATTGTTCTCCTGAACTGTAAAACCGACAGCTGCCATCTTTTCCAACAATGCATTTTCCAGGTAGGAGATTTCTACTGGTTGATCAAGATTCTTTTCAATAATTTTTACCATGATTCGGTTGTCCGGAAGCAGTGAAAAAGTGTATTGATTTTTCCTTATGTTCAGCTCTTCCGGGAAATGGACAGTTGCACGAATATCCACGTTGCCGGCAGATGCCAGTTTTTTAACGTTGCATTTTGCGATGCCCGTCGGATCAGTTTTTTGCTGGAGATCCAGAACGGCTTTTCCGCGCAACAGTTCAAAATCCACATTCAGATCAGGCAACGGAAAGCGCTGATCACCATCCAGCCAGTAGACCGACAGAACCAGTGGCTCCGGCAGCGGTAAACCCAATTTGGCCGGTTGGTCGGCGCCGTTGCCTTCAATTCGAATACTGGCCGGTATCTGTTGCATGATCGCTGACATTTTTTCTTTAAAACCATTCAGCAAGGACATTTCCTGGGGTGATAATCCGGTAAACCGGGTCATCGGGAGGACGTTAGACTGAACGGTTTTAATCTGATCCAGGGCCAGCATTATCTGCCCTTTTCTGGCCAAATCCATACACTCATTAAAACGACTTTCGCCCAGTGTTACCGTTTCGTTCACTATCTCTGTCATAAATTG
>CAZAKB010000016.1:14801-31945 GCA_964485475.1 uncultured bacterium | reverse complement strand
CGCGGCTCTTTGGTAATACGCTTCTGGGCGAATAACTGAACACTCAATATCAAAATAGAAAATACGAGAACGATTTGAAAAAAGTGTGTGCGAAATTTTTGAGTCTGGAAATCAGGGCTGTTTTTCATAGATTCTCCCGTCATGAATGGCATTTGCATAAAGAATACTCACAAAATCCCAGAAATTCAATTAAAAGATTAACTTTCTGCTCGATTGATAGTTTTATCTATCTTTTGAATTTAGTATATTCATAGCACATGTTGTTACGAAATAAAATACACCCTTTATCTTTTCCGTGATGTGAGGAGAATCATACCATGAACACAGGCAAAATTTTATTCATACTTTGTATAATTCTCTTGCTGTCATTGCTCGCCGACGCTCAATTCTACGATGTGTCTGCCGAAATATCTATTGACCGGATGCCGGAAAAAGAACGCATGGACCTGAAAACACTTGAGCAGATGATTCCCTACTATTTTGAAAGCTACGACTGGTTTGAAAATACCTACGGAATTGAAATTCCACTTAAAATCAGCATGTTCCCCGAAGCCGTCAGCTCCGGCGGGTTTGAACGGGTGTTCACCAGCCAGTTCTTAATTTCCAATGAAAATGCAGACCAGCGCTTTTTTGAAAAAGGTTTCAAGTTCGTGTACAATTCCAACGATCCGCTCATGCATTCAGAAATGATCCACCCGCTCACCAGCACGTTTGATTTCTATGCCTATATGTTTATCGCCGGAGAACTGGATACCTACGACCCACTCGGCGGAAACAATGTTTATGATAAGGCCCGTGACATTGCCACTCGCGGACAGGTCTCAGAACGATCATGGAACTGGAAATCCCGACTGCAGGATCTGGATGAAATTCAGCGACTCCGGGATTATCGCATGACAAAATATTATTATTGGCTTGCGATTGATAGTATTGACAAGGAAAAGGCCAAAGACGCCCGGGAAGCCATTAATACAATGCTCATGCACCTGAATCGTATGTTTGACATTAACGCCCGAGAGCGCTATACCCATATTTTTCTGGATGTACATGCCCGCGATATCGCCGAAATAATCCGGGGCTTCGGAACACCTGGCCAACTCGATAAAATCATCGCACTGGACCCGGATAACGAGGCCATTTATAAAGCACTTGGCGTATCAAAATAATTCTTCCGGATTCGTACAATTTATTTCAGGATGTCCACATAGCGCCGTTTGCCGAAGAGGTAAAAACTCAGTGCAATAGATCCGTGGTACATACGGTCCATTATCTTTTTATCAAATACTTTACGTAACGAACGGACATGCTTTCGTTTGTGGTAGATTAATCCCGGATGAAATAATATCCAGAAATGCGCTTTGACAATAGCCCCGACACGCCCCCTGTCTCTTTTAATCAGTGATAATCCAAGGGCCATATAATCCAGCAAAATTCTGATTGGGAAGATGTACAATGTTATCAAAAACCTGTAATTCGCCAGCAACATCAACAGGCTGTTGCGGTGATTCAGGTACTTTTTGAACGGAGATTCTGCACCCAGGGTAAACCCCGAACGATGCCAGATCACCGCCTGCGGTTCCACGGCGATATCATAGCCCATCAACTGAATCCGCCACTGCAGATCCACCTCTTCCATGTGGGCAAAAAAGGATTCGTCGAACAGGCCAGCCTTTTTTAAAATCTCTGTCCGGGCCAGAAATGCTGTCCCTGAAGCCCAGAATATCCGGTCATAAAACTGGTCGTACTGGCCCAAGTCTTTCTCCACATGTTCCACAATCCGGCCATGGGCGAAGGGAAATCCAAAAATATCCATCTCTCCACCACAAGCCCCGGAATAGTCAAAATAGTCATGGTTCTGATAGGAAAGCAATTTTGGTTGTACCACGGCGATTTTTTCATCAGACCTGAGTTTAGCCAGTAGCAGATCGATCCAGCCTGGTTGATGGATTGTGTCATTATTTAAAATTAAGACATACTTTGTTCTGGCCGCATTCACACCGACATTACAGCCCCCGGCAAAACCACGGTTTTGCTCCAGTTGAATAATTTCCACAGCGGAAAATTCTGCTTTGACCATCGCCACACTGCCGTCAGTAGAGGCATTGTCCACCAGGATCGTGTGAATCGCAAGACGGGTTGAGACAAAGAGAGAAGCGAGGCAATCCCGCAGGATTTCCTCGCCATTATAATGGGGTATAATTACGGTTATTTCTGTATCAATACGATTCAATCAAATCCGCTATTAATCCGTGTTTTCGGGAGCAACGAGAGAATCTGCCGTTATTTTCGGAATCCTGGAGCGATACTGATCCCGCATCGCCTCGGCCCCTTTGTCAGTGGGATGGAGTGCCAGCCAGTTGTCCAGAAGTCGTGTCGCCGCTTCGTAATCTTCCGAGTCTTCATACAGACGCACCATCAGACTAATCAGTTCCACGTCTTCCTGGTTTTTGGAATATACCGGCTCGATAATTTGCAGTGATTTCTTCGCATCTTTCAGATACTGATAATAAATCGTGGCATATTTGATTTTATCTTTATCTCCAACTCCCGTTTGTTCCATCAGACGCTCAAGCCTGCGTTCCAGTTCTTCCGGACGACCGCCTTCATTATACAGCATACCGAGCTGCAGGTACGTTTCTTCATTTCCGATTGGCAGGATGTCTTCGGGCATATGAACTTCCATAGAATCCAGCAGGGCCAGCATTTTTTCTTTGTCACCAGCATAAAATCGGTCAACCGCCACCTGAAAGAAAGCCGCACGGTAGTTCCCGATCAACTTTGTGATTGTATCGTTAAAGAATACTTTCGGATTATTCAGATTCCGGTAACGATAGACATTCAGCAAATTATACTCAATCTTGGCGGCATCGGTCCGCTTCACCTGTTCCGGATACACCTGGAATGTCAGACCCTGCATCTGCAGGTATTTGTCCATTCCCAGACGATTACTCGGTGACACGGTAGTGGCAAAATAGACCGGCCGTTCCCACTTATTGGCTTCCAGAATTTTTAAAATCATCAAATCCTGAACCCGGATACCCTGACCCATAATTGTTGGTTTCATTTCCCATTCCATGGGTTTCAGATCCGATCCCGGTGGCGGAGATACCTGCACTTTTTGTTTCTTGAACTGCATTACCTGTAGATTCTCAATAACTTCATCAGACAGTCCGACTTTTATTTTCGGCTCATTTTCCTTCAATTGTTTGATATACCAGGGGGTGTTCAACAGCGAGAGGTTCACAACGCGGACGTCCTTGCGGACACCTTCAACCTCCTGCATGTACCAGACCGGGAATGTATCATTATCGCCATTTGTAAAAATGATACCGTTAGGCTCACAACTTTGCAACAGATTCCAGGAGTAATCCCAGGCCACATAATTGCCCTTACGACTGTGCTCATGGTAATTCGCCACCAACAGATTGACCGGCAGCACGATCAATAATAAAACTGTTGCTGCAAAAACCAGCGGCTTTCGCAATTTTTCGCTTTTTAACTCTGTCAGATGGGAAATCAGGGCTGTTGCACCGATACCGATCCAGATAGAAAATGCGAAAAATGACCCCACGTAAGAATAATCACGCTCCCTGGGTTGCGGATCGTCCTGGTTCAGATACAGCACAATCATAAGGCCCGTAAATATAAACAGGGCCAGGACGGAAAGTGCTTTATTTTTATCCCGGTTAAAATGCGTCAGCAGCCCGTACAGTCCGATAAGAAACGGAAAAGGCAGAAAAAACTGAAAGGGATCAACATTCACTCCATTCCTGCCCACAAACTGCCAGTTGAAATAGCGGACATACATTTTCTTGATCTGGTAATTCCAGAAATAATTCCAACCACTTTTGCCCTTCCATTTGCTGTCTGCTTCCGGTTTCCAAACTTTACGGTCAAATATATCGGTAAATTCCCGCCGACCGTACTGCTCGCGCTCCAGATAAGCAACCGCCTGATGAGTGGTCTCGGGATCGTTTTCATCAATAGTCGGGTTCTGATTGCTGCGGATAAAAATAGTCGAATAAGATGAATAGCCAACCAAAATCAGGATCAGCGACATTAAGCCCAGCGAAACAATATAGTGCTTGTTCCGAATCGCCCAGATAGTTGCAATAAATATCAACAATATAACAACAATTATCGCTACAATACCCTTTGCTCCCGAATCAAAACTATCCGCAATTTTGGGGATACCCCGAATCACGCCGCCGTTAATTACCAGAAAAACGCCCGATGCTGTCATTGCCATCAGTACCGTTTTACTGTGTTCTTTGATGCGCGCACTTTCAGATTTCAGGTACAATGGAATATAAACACCGGCAAAGGAAAGAAGGGTCATAACTGCCTGGAACGGAAAGGATTTGGGGACCAACGCCCGCCAGAAAATAAACATGATCGATATCACGGCCACACCGATGATCACATCGGCGACCAACCAGCCGATATTGGATATTTTTGTCCGCTTAAAATAAACAATTAGGGCAATGAAAAAGATAGTCAGCAGATTCAGCAGGTGTAGACTGATGGCAAGCCCCATTATATAGGCTATGATCAGTAAATATTTCTCATGACCAGGTTTATCGGCTCGTTGTTCCCAATACAGAATCAACCAGACGACTATCGCGGTCAAAAAAGTAGAATAGGCATAGACTTCTGCTTCGACGGCATTAAACCAGTGACTGTCGGTAAACGCAAAGGTCATGGCCCCGATAAAGGCACCGCCATAAACAGCAAGTTTCTGGATAAGCAGAACCGGTTTGCCCCAGCTTTTCAGTAGCTGGACAATGATTAAAAACAAAAACATGACCGCAAAGGAACTGACCAGCGGCGACATCAGGTTAACCCGGTAACCAACATCGTTGCCGATCGGTAAAATCGAAAACACACGGCCAATCAACAGATAAAGCGGGCTGCCCGGAGGGTGAGGAACACCCAGTGTGTAGGACGTGGCAATAAATTCACCGCAATCCCAGAACGATACTGTTGGCGCGACTGTATCCATATATACAATCCAGCTGAGAAAAAACGTCAGCAGGGTCAGAATTACTTTTTCTTTGTTATTTTTCAGAATGTCCATGATTGTCCTTATGTATCAATGTTTAATTATCTTCGGTTTTATCGGAATCATTTTTCATTTTTAATTCAACAAATTTCATCTTCAGGTCGGAAAGTGCTGTATGCAGAATCTGTTGTTCATTATCGGAGAGATTGCCTTTTGTTTTCTTCTCAATCATTTCCAGCATATCAATGGTGAATTGGGCTTCCTTTAAGTTGGGTTCAGTTTTCCCTGTCAACGGATTTTCCTGTTTGCCCAACTGGATCCAGGCACTGGATACAAAGGACTGTAGCAGGCCAATGAACATCAATTCGTTTTGATCGGGTTTCTGGTTAGCCAATTTCACTCCTATAACACATCTACAAAATTCATATACTCAGCGTAATGTTTAATCAGGTGCTCCCGCATATTCGAGTAATCCGGGCGGCGCAGATGGGAATCATTTTTTATCAGCATGAAGGCTTCACGTCGCGCAAGTTTTAACAATTCTCTGTCAACCAGTAAATCAGCTATTTTCATCTTCGGGAATCCATGCTGACGGGTTCCGTAAAACTCGCCAGGCCCGCGTAATTTAAGGTCTTGCTCCGATATTTCAAAACCGTTCGTTGTCCCATTAATTATCCCTAAGCGTTTATGGGAAGTCTCCGTCCGTTTTCGTTCCACCAACACACAAACCCCATTCTTCTCGCCTCGGCCAATCCGGCCACGCAACTGATGGATCTGGGTCAGCCCAAAGCGCTCTGCATTTTCAATGACCATGATTGTAGCGTTGGGATTGTCTACACCAACCTCAATAACGGTTGTACTCACGAGAATGTCCACGGTTCCCGCACTGAAACGCTGCATGACATCATCCTTTTCAGCGCTTTTCATCCCGCCATGCACCAGCGCCAGGCTGAAATCTTGAAATACTCTTTCCCGCAAATATTCAAAGCCTTGAATCGCCGCCTGCAAATCCATTTTCGCTGACTCTTCTATTAATGGATATACAATATAGGCCTGGTCACCGCTTTTTATCTGTTTGCGGATATAATCATAAACCTTGTCGAGCTGATCCACGTTGACAATCCGGGTAATGATTTTGCCTTTGCGGGCCGGCAATTCGTCCAGTACCGATACGTCCATATCGCCATACAAGGTCATGCTCATCGTGCGGGGAATCGGTGTCGCTGTCATCACCAGCACGTCCGGATTCAGGCCTTTTTCGATCAGCTGGCTGCGCTGTAATACGCCAAAGCGGTGCTGTTCATCAATAACCACCAGGGCCAGATTTTGAAAGGTCACCGTTTCCTGAACCAATGCATGAGTACCAACAATCAGTTCCGTAGTTCCGCTTTCGATCTCCGCCAAAATCAGATCGCGTTCGGATTTCTTCTGTCCGCCGATCAGTAACCGAACAGTTATTCCCGCCGGTTCACCCAGTTTTCGAAGGTTGCGATAATGCTGTTCCGCCAGAATTTCCGTCGGCGCCATGACCGCTGCCTGATACTTGTTGCCGATCGCTATGCTGGCACACAACAGTGCCACAACCGTTTTCCCCGATCCCACATCACCCTGCAGCAGGCGATTCATCACAGTTTCTGATTTCATGTCGTCCCAAATTTCATGAATCACTCTTTTCTGGGCTGCGGTCAGTTCAAAGGGCAGTTTTTCATAAATCGTCTTTAAATGAGTACCGGCACTATCGTAGCGCAGGTTTTTTTTTATTTCTTTTATACTACGCCGCTTCACCGCCAGTAAGAGCTGTAAAAAAAACAACTCTTCAAATTTAAACCGCCGAATCGCGTTGTCTAATTCATCCATAGAATCGGGAAAATGGATTTGCCGCAGCGCCCGGTTAATGTCATAAAATTTTAAAGAATCCAGAATCTCGCAAGGTAAAATTTCATCAATCTTCCAGATGAGCTTTTCGAAATATTTATGAAACAGCCGCCGGAAACCACGACTGTCCAAACCGACTTTCTTCAAGTCTGCTGTCGAAGGATAAAGCGGGATAATCCGGGCTGTATTCAGCGTAGTGTAATCACCGCTTTCCAGAATATCATAATCGGGATGGACAAACTGCAGTCCGCCGTAATACTCCACTTTGCCGCTCATGGCCACCATTTCACCGACTTTGAAAGCATTCTGGATATACTTTGCGCCATTGAACCAGACGCAGCGCATCTGGCCACTGTCATCGCTAATCAATACCTGGAAATAGGGTCGTTTACGGGTTTTGACCATATTCATCGATAAAGCCTTGCCGACAATTGTCGATTCCGCGCCGGGTCTCAACTTCGCAATGGGCGTAATGGTGCTGCGGTCCAGGTAACGCCGGGGAAAATGATAAAGAAGGTCTGAAAACGTATTGATTCCCGCTTTTGCTAAAACTTCGGATCGCTTCGGACCAACACCTTTCACGTACGTAACGGGCGTATCTGCATGCAATTTGGAATCAGTTGATGGCGGTGACTGTTTCAAATCCGATAATTACCATCTACGGAAATATGTATACGTCAGCGATTCACTGGCATCAGCCTTCACCGAAATCGGAAACATAACTTTCGTGCTGGACTGTTGCTGGTATTTCTGGCTGGCCTTACGGATATCCCAATAACCGGAAAGATATTCCACTACTTCCACTTCAACAGGAATATTTTTGCGATTGGTAATTTCAATTTTAACGGTAATGGTTTCTGAATTTTTAGACGAGCGATCCTGTTCGATAATCGTCCGCTTCCCTTTCACGTCGAAGGCATTTCCGGTTGTCAGTAGCAGGGTATCTTTTTTACTGGTGTGATTAATACGGTCTTCACCAATAAACTGCAGAGATTCATCAATATCCCGTTTGAATATGCGTAAAACTCCCTTTGGCAGGGCAATTCCCATGTTGTTTTCTTTTGTGTTTTCAATCCGGTATATCACTTGGAGTGGTTCTTCAATTTCATTATTGTAATTATTATCAAAGAGATAAACTTTTCGATCTTTTCCAATAATTTCATCGAACAGGCTGACCTGCTTTAATTCATTATGGCGCAGGGTTACCGTTTCAGGCAGTTCATAAAGATGATAATCGCCGATTTCACGGGTTGCCGGCGCTTTTTTCTGAGCCATACTAAGCATGCTCGCTTGAGGAATAACTTTATACTCATCACGCCCCATTGTTGCCCTGTGAATATCGCCGGCGATCAGTTTCACTTTGGCATTTTCAAAAGTGGTGCCCGAATTATTATTCAATGAAATCCAGGAATTTAGGGAAAATCCCTTTTCATCTTGATCAAGTACCAGAACATATTCGGCGTTCCAGGACATACCACCGGTCAGGTAGCTAAGCTGGGCATCGGCCTTACCTTTGAAGGTGGATTGAATATTCCACTCCAGTGTTGGTTTTAGAATCAACCCACCGGGAAGTGATGAAAATTCATAATCAATAATGTTATCGGCAGTCAAAATTCGAATGGCGTTGTTGGATAGACGCAAGATGATATAATTTCTCTCGGTATTCATCAGCGTTCCGTTGATTTTCTCACCCGATTCCAGCCGGAATAATACATCTTCACCAGTATACTTATCAAATATCTTCTGCGTATTCACCAGGTCATAAAGATAATTCTGTTCCATTATTTGATACTGCCCGACAATTTTAGGGAAATTCAATTTCACTGTCGCCGGCTGAACCTGTTTGGACACACCTTCTATTTTGAGAACATTTTCACCCTTAACAATATCCATCTCTTTTTCCTGGTATACCAGTCCAAGATTATTATTGTAAATCGTCACCTGGGTGTTTTTAAAATCACTCGCAGCTGAACAAGGCAGATATAAACATAAGAGCAAAGAAAGGATAATCCGTTTGAAATTCCGTTGCATAATCACTCCATAAAATGTCTTACCTGTTTGCGATGACTCGACCAACTAAATTCATTCACCATAGAGTTCACAAAGGATGCAGAGTAGATTTTAAGATTCCTTTTTATCAGGGTAAGCTTCATCTCGTTATTGATTAAACTATTTGTTAGTTATTAGTCTCTGTGATTTCCGCGTGCTCGTCGGTGAATTATTCTGTTCAGATCAGCGCTTTCAGGTTGGCTTCCAGTTTCACCAGCTGATCGCGCAGGAAATTCTCTTTTTCTTTCTCTTTGTCCACCACCGCTTTGGGTGCTTTTTCAAGGAAATTCGAATTGGTCAGTTTCGCTTTAATCGATTTCACAAGCCCTCTGAGCCGGTTAATCTCTTTTTCCAGACGTTGCTTTTCAGCGTCCACATCAATCAAACCTTCCAGGGGAATAAAGAATTCAGTGCCATGGACAACTATCGTGGAAGCCGGATGCGGTTTCTTGCCATCTTTGGCAATCCGGATTTCCGAAACTTTGACCAGATTTTTAACATATTCGGCTAAGGATTCGTCTTTTATCAGTTGCAATGGCAACTGATCATCCCCGCCCCGTACAATCAGTTCCAGCTGGGCCGACGGCGGAATATTCATTTCACTCCGGGCGGTTCGAAGAGCGGTTATCATTTCCTGAACTACCTGAAATTTTTCTTCAATGTTCTTGTCACCGACAGATAGTTTTAATTTGGGCCATCCAGATATAATGATATCTGGTTCAGAAGCGGATTTCAAATGCTGGTAAATATCTTCCGTGATAAACGGTACGTAGGGGTGCAGAATTTTGAGACTATTTTTCAAAGTATAAATAGCAACCGCAAGGGCTGTTTGTTTTTCTTCGGCAGATTTTTTATAAAGACGATCTTTGATCAGTTCAATATACCAATCACAGTAATCGCTCCAGACAAAGTCATAGATCGTGCGGGCAACTTCATCAAACCGGAACCGTTTCAGGTTTTTATCCACCTTGTCTACGGTTTTTTTCAGCCGGATCAATATCCACTGATCCGCCAGGGTCAGCGTTAATTTTTCCGGGTCAAAGGACTTTTCCAGAATGGAATCATCGTCAATGTTCATCAGAATAAAGCGGGAGGCATTCCAGATTTTATTCATGAAATTCCGGCCTGCTTCCAGCCGCTCTTCGGAAAAAAGAATATCCTGTCCCTGAGGTGCAATCAGCATAATTCCATAGCGCAGAGCGTCAGCGCCATATTTTTCAACCAGGTCCAGCGGGTCCGGCGAATTGCCGAGAGACTTGCTCATCTTCCGGCCTTTCATATCCCGAATAAGTCCGGTAAAATAGACATCGCTAAAGGGAATATCGCCCATAAATTCCAGACTAGCCATAATCATGCGGGCTACCCAGAAAAATATAATATCCGGTGCCGTCACTAATGTATTTGTGGGGAAAAATGCTTTCAGATCGGCGGTCTTATCCGGCCAGCCCATGGTTGAAAAGGGCCAGAGCCAGGAACTAAACCAGGTGTCCAGAACATCGGGATCCTGATAGACCGTGCCGCCACACTGTGGACAGGTTGTCGGATCATCGATCAAAGCATCGGTCCATTCGCAGCGGGTACAATAAAACACCGGCACCCGATGGCCCCACCACAATTGACGGGAGATGCACCAGTCGCGCACATTATTCATCCAGTGATCGTAGGTCTTGACCCAGCGGCCGGGATGAAATTTGATCTTGCCTTCGTCGACGACTTTGATGGCCGGTTCGGCCAAAGACTTCATCTTCACAAACCACTGATCTGACAAATAGGGCTCCACCATGACACCGGCCCGTTCACTGAAACCGACACTGTGGGTATAGTCTTCGATTTTTTCCAGCAAACCCAATCGTTCCATCTCTGCCACGACAATTTTCCGGGCCTCAAAACGATCTTTATCTTCGACCAAAGGACCGGCAGCGGCATTCATCGTCGCATCCGGATTCATGATGTTGATTTTTTCCAGGCCGTGACGTTCACCGATTTCAAAATCATTGGGATCGTGAGCCGGCGTTACTTTAACTGCGCCGGTACCAAACTCAACGTCCACGAAATCATCATCTACTATTGGAATAATCCGATCCATAATCGGTAGAACAATATTTTTTCCGATCAGATTTTTGAATCGTTTATCTTTCGGATTTACGGCTACAGCCGTATCGCCCAGCATAGTTTCCGGCCTGGTAGTGGCGACAGTCAAATATCCACTGCCATCTTCCAGGGGATATTTGAAATACCACAAATGCCCGCGACTTTCTTTGTGAATTACCTCTTCATCGGAAAGGGCTGTTTGGGAAACCGGGCACCAGTTTATAATCTTGCGGCCCCGGTAAATTAATCCTTTTTGATAAAGGTGTACAAAAACCTGGCGCACCGCATCGGATAAACCTTTATCCAGAGTAAACCGTTCACGTTCCCAGTCACAGGAGCAGCCGATTTTCCGCAATTGATTCAGGATAATGGATTTGTGTTTATTCGCCCAATCCCAGACGATATTGACAAAGTCGTCCCGCTCAAAATCATAACGGATTTTACCGGTTTTCCGTAGATTTTTTTCCACCACGTTCTGGGTAGCGATACCGGCGTGATCGGACCCGGGCAACCAGAGAGTTTCAAAACCATTCATCCGGGCATACCGCACCAGGATATCCTGAAGGGTATTATTCAGGACATGGCCAAGGTGCAAAATTCCGGTCACATTGGGTGGCGGAATAACGATTACAAAAGATTTTTTTGAGGACTTATTATCCGCATGGAAATAATTTTTCTCCAGCCAGTAATTATACCAGCGGGATTCAACATGTTTCGGATCATAGACTTTATCTAACTGAACTGCCAAGGTTTACCTTTCTAAGAATCAATAATAAGACTGAACGCGGTAGTCAATTTCAGTACGTTTTGATTTGCCTGGACAAGGCGGCGGCTTAACACACGGGCAATATTTCGCATTACCTGATTGCCAATTTCCGGGTAATCATTACATATCGTAAAGAATTTGTTTTTATCAATTTTGGCCAAGCCACAAACAGACGCTGCTTTGACGGTAGCGCTACGTTTATCATCTTCACTGAACAGGCTCATTTCGCCAAAAAAGGGCCGAAAATCACTGGACAAGGAAATAAGGCTTTTCTCCCGGGTATCGGCTTGAGATACATTGGTTTTCAGGGTTAGGGCCTGTAAAATTTCAACTTTCCCGTCCAGCAGAATCAAGATTGAATCGCCGGGATCACCTTCCAGAATTATAACATCATCTTTGTTGAATTGGATTGGCGTAATGACTTTACAAAATTTATCGATCTGGTTTTCATTTAATCCCGAGAATATTTCATATTCCTTGAGAATTTCGGGATTGTATTCACAGGTATTTTTATGCTTTTTTATAATACTCATCAGATCAACACCACGGCTTTTTCGTTTTCCTGGATGATATAATCATCGGCAGGATTTAAATTGACAATGGTTTTATTCTCTTCACCCAGCGTCCGCCCAGCTTCTTTCAATTTGCGCTCGATAAATGCATCCAAGTGACTGGAATCCGATGACAAAAAATCAGATACTCCAATCGATTCAACGATGGCAACCACCCCGAGAACAAGCATTTTCTGCTGGGTTTTAAAATGGTCGGAAACCTCTTTAAAAGTCTTGCCTTTAAATCGTGCCGGTATGACAGCGGTCGCAACCCGGTGATCACTTTTGGCACTGAATAGAGTACTGACGACATTTGACAACCCCGGTTCGGCCACATCGCCAGCCAGTATAAAATCAACGAACTGGTCACTGACAATCACCTCGTCGGCTTTGGCCCGCTTGACATGGACTTCATTATCCGAAATCATGATAAACGCTATGACCTTTTTCTTTGGATAACTGGACTTAATATTCAACGTAGCCAAAAGCGTTTTTTCGTCGGCAACCGATGGGTCGTACTGGTCCAGGTTTGGCAACAGAATAATCGTTTTGGCATCCTGAATATTGGCCCGCTCAAGCGGTGCGTTTCGGGTATAATCGCCCCGAATAAATTTTACTTTAAATTTGCGGAATCTGTCCAGAACACTGTTGATTTCTTCTTCGGAAAGCTCGTTCACCAGGATAATGCGCGGAGGTCGGGTTTTTGACAGCGAAAACAGAGTGTCAATTATTGATTCGGCCTTGTTATTCCAGCCGCAAATAATTATATGATCTTCAAAGCTAATAGATTCCAATCCCTGATCCTCCCTGATTTTGCGGGCTACAAAAATCGAAGAAATTGTAGCCGTAATTAATGATACAAGAGTAACCCCGGAAATCATGACAAATATACCAACCAGTCGGCCACCAATTGTGATTGGGCTGATATCTCCATAACCGACCGTAAAAACGGTCACCAGCGCCCACCAGACCGAGTCCCACAGTCCCCGATATTCTACGGGATTTTGTTGTCCTTCAAAATGCAGAACCGCCACCGAAGCCATGATGGTCAGCAGTGTCAATGCCAAAAATATTTTGAAAATAGCTTTACTTAAAATCGATTTTAAGGTCTCAATAAAACCCAAACTATTACCCACTCCTTCAAAAAACATTAACAGGAAAGATATTACTTAAAAAGGACTTGAAAGTCAACTACGACGAAAACACTAATGGTCGAATATTTTATTAATCAAAGAAGCCCCGAATTACCGGGGCTTCTTTATAGATATCCCTGGAATTTGAATTATTTCAATAGTACCATTTTCCGGGTTTTATGAAAGCTGGTCGTTCTCATCGAGTAGATATAAATACCAGCCGAAACATTCCGGCCAGACTGATCGGTGGCATCCCAGATAACCGTCCGGTAACCAGCGGTCTGCTCTTCAGATACCAGTCGCCGGACTTCCTGTCCCAGAATATTGTAGATCACTATCTCTACCCGGTCATCCTGCGGCAGCCCGTAACCGATCCGGGTAACCGGATTGAAGGGATTCGGGTAATTCTGTCTCAGAGAATATTCCTCCGGAATATAGCCGTTATCCCAGATGCCCAGCGGATGAGTTGTCCAGACCATCGGTTCCAGCGGACCTCCCAGCACACTATCCGCTTTAAACATCACTGTATTGCGAATGGCCCGGAGGTTGTCCATTGTCGCATCATAGTACTGAAAACTGATCGTTTCACCTTCAGCGGAATTACTATAAACGGTCAGAAAATAGAGGCAGCGGTCCATCTCCGGTACATAAATCGGCTGAACCACACCGCGACATTCATTGTCAACAAAAGCGGCCATAATATCGACAGTTGTATCAGCTTCCACATCATCAGCAACAACGACACCCGTGATATTCATGTTATACTGAAAATCTGCGGCTTCGACATTCCAGTCCGGTGCGTCCTGTGGCCAAACGGTCGCCATGGTCTTGCTGTTCATCTTGGCCAGTATCAGCGTTTTGCTGTAACTGTTGGTATACTTAAGTGTATCAACAGCTTCGGAGCGCAGCATGTATCCGCTGCCGGGGACCATATCAGAGAGGGTCCCGATCCAGCCGGCGCCTTCCACGTACATGGCAAACTCCTGCTGGTCTTTCAGCAGGTCGTTTGTGGTGGAATTCAGACATTGCAAAGCCGTGTTCAGCGGCATGTTCTGCTGCAGGAGATAGGCAATCCAATTCCAGCCGGAGGCAATGGGTATTTCCATGTTTTCATAATCCGCCGGCGGTCCGATCAGACTGATCGTTGCCGAATCACCAACATTGATCTTAAACGTCTCGGTGTTGTTCAGTTCCGTCAGTGTTCCCAACCAGCCGATGCTTTCCGCCATCTGGGCATAGTCCTCCTGGCTTTTGATAATATCGCCGGTCTTTGTTTCCATCCCATCCAGCAGAGTATTGACGGACAGGTCCTCCGGCGTAATATTCATGGAAAACCAGTTCCATCCCGCTGTAAAACTGAAATGCTGAAAGATGTCGCTGGTCGCTGTGAATGAGACCGGATTCAGGGGTTCTCCGTACTGGGTATTTGCGACAAACTCGTAGTTTTCGCGGATGCGGGCAAATTCCGAACTGGATGACGCATCCCAAATCCGGAATTCCATTTCATTGCCGCTAAACTGATTGCTGTACACCGTCAGAAATACCAAATAGGTATCCAGCACATCCACCCTGCTGAGTTCCGCAACTCCCCGGCATTCGTTATTAATAAATACACCGACCATGTCATATTCATCACTCGATAATTCATCCTGAATGATTAGTTCGGCAACCATATTGACAGAATATTGATAGTCGGCGGAATTCACCGTCCAATCCGGCGGCGTAGAGAGTACGCGTAAATCCACTGCCAGGGGCTCATTCCCCATGCCGGTCTCGGCTTCCAGGCTCCCGGAATACTGCCCGATATTCACATAATCATCCACGGTAAAATCAATCACAACAAAACTATTCGCCGGAATTTCTCCCGACGTCGGGCTGGCGTCCAACCAATCGGGCAATTCCACCAAGGAATATACTGCCACCGTGCCGCCATCATTGTATAGTTGCATGCTGAATTCCGATAGATGGTCTGTATATTTGATCTGGCTGTGATACCCACTGGACCAGCGTACCGGGTTCCGGTTGACTGTAAATTCCCACTCGATAGGTTCGGGAACATAATTGCCGTACTGGTCTGCGATATTACTCAGTGTGACTTCCAGCTGATGATTTTCAATATACTTGTTCAGAATGTCCGGCACAATCTGGATCTTGTTGTCATCGATGCTGAAATCCACGGCCACCGCCTCGCCGCTCACCAAGTCATTCAGCTGAACATCTTCGACAGTCATGTATTCATTAATCGACTCATTAAAAACAATCTCAATGACATCATCGGAACCCAGAACACCGTCTGCCGGTGCTGGTGTCCCGTAAATATCCGGAGCGGCCCGATCGATAATTCCCGACAGTGTTTCCGAATATCCCGAAATCAGGGAGCATTCGCTCTTGGCCCGAATTTCGTAGTCTCCGTCCGACAGGTAACGGACATTCCATTTGATTTTCACCCAGTTGTTCACGATTGTGTCCATTGTTATCGTCTCAGCAACAATCCAGTCGTCCTCACCGGCCGCTGTATATTCCAATACCAGGGAATTCAAATTGACATTAGTGGTATCAAACTCCGTCAGAATAATATCAAAGGTATCCTCATGAGTGGAATTAAAGGACCAGCCGCTGCCGGGCTGGGCAATGGATACCGGGGAACAGGGACGCACGAAATGGACATCAAACTCGGCAAAATCGATATTGTTATAATAACCGATTTTGTCACCAACCTCAATTTCACAAGCCGGCGCTAAACGCAGCTGCAAACCTTCATAATCGTACTCTTCCGGTCCCCGGGCAACCGTAATTTGCAATGGAATAACCTCGCCGGACGGAATAGATTCGATATTGATCGGATCGGTCAACGGCATCCCGGCGTATTTAACAACCGCGCCGTAGGGATTGGAATTCGTCATGACTTCAAAAATATAATCCCATTCATCACCGGTCTCGGAAGCATTCCCGGCATACACTGTAAATACCGCCTCTTCACCGGGCATAACATCCACTGCGGAGTAGGAATCCAGTGTAATCTGTGCTGTCTGCCGTTTCAGTGTATTTTCTTCCCAGGGACAGGAGGACTGCCCGCCCAATGTTTTAAACACCGGCATGCCCCAGATTGTATCAATGAGCACATCGACTGTAAATGCGTCCCCCGGGTCATCATCATCCAGGACAAATCCGACCGTTTCCGAACGGGTATCCGTCGTAATATTGGTTTCATCTGTCGCATTATAAAATGTATGTGTATAGCCACCAGAAAACCCAAAAGCGTCAATCGTAAACCCGCCTTCGCCCCAGACTTCATGGGTGTTTTCTACGGTGACTTGCGTACCATTGGAAAAGGAGCTGTCTGTTGACGTTAAAAATTCAAAGGCGGCGCCGGCGTCAAAGGAGATGTTATTTGCCTGATCACCAGTCCCAAAATTCCAGGTGTTGTCTTGTCTGGCTGTTGCCACTGCGATAGAATCTTTCTCTAAGATATCATACCAATATTCAATCTCATCCTCAGAAACAGTCGTGGGGCCCTCGTCGTTAATCTGATCCTGTAAGTTTGGAATCAATACATTCTTGATATAATATTTTGAATACATATACGTCGAATTAAAACCGTCAATTCCCGCCACCAATGTGGTATCCAAAACCACATTACAGCTCTCATCTATTTGAAGATTCGTAGCAATCCCGAA
>CAZAKB010000016.1:0-14701 GCA_964485475.1 uncultured bacterium | reverse complement strand
TATCCAAAACCACATTACAGCTCTCATCTATTTGAAGATTCGTAGCAATCCCGAACGTCATGTTCATACCGCCGCCAACAAAAACCGTGGCATCGTCACCGGTAACCAATTCATCCCCGGAAGTGCTGTATGTTTCGGAACGGGTAAACGTAAAATTTGTTTCATCAATATCCACATCGGTTTTGGTACCGGTCCAACCATGTCCCGCATCAAGAGTGATCGACCATTTTGTTTCAACGGCCACACCAAAACCAGCGACAATTGTTTTATCCCATCCAAGGTGCAGGGTTTCTTCGGTATGATTGCCATCGGAATCAATCACGTTCATTGAAAAATTAACACTGTGAGATTGTTCATTTGAAAAGTAGGTGTAGCTCCCGTCACCCGGCGGTACCCGCAGCACAAACCATGGCATTTCGGAAACAGTGGTAGTAAACTGATTGGCCTCCGATTGTTTTTCACCGGTCACATAAGCATAAAACTTTTCCTGCGCTGCCGGACGGTCTTCAGTTTCATTGTCCCAGATGGTCACTTCCAGCATTTTCTGATAAGGATAGTCTCCGCCGCTGAGAATGTTAGGCTCTTTCGGTGTAAAATAGATTTTTATAGTCCCATCTTCCGACAAAACACCATCGTCTTCATAACTCGTTTCAGAAAATTCATCAACGACCTTACAATGCACATTTTCAAGCGGGCAAATATTGGCGCCATATCGTTCGAAAATTTTCAGCGTCACCGAATCGGGCTCCAGTTGCTGGACCACGTTGAAACCACAACCGTTCACGGGCAAATCCTGGAACTCCAGTTCAATGGGCGCCCGATAAATAAAATCCAGTGTATGATCACCCTCTTTCAGCGAGATATCTGTCGCTTGAAAAGTGATCGTCGGATCATCCAGATTCAGCACCGAAATGATATAATCCATGGGCGGCAGCCCGGAAACGGAATAATTCAAATTCACCGTATCGGTAAATGTAAAACAGGTATTCTGGCTGCTAATCGTAATTTCACAATCGCCCACCGAATATTCACAGGTCCCACCGGCAATAACGCCACTGAGTGTGTATGTCCGGCCGTCCTCGAACACAACGTCGGCGATAGGCGCCGTAATATTGGAAAAATCATAAAACGCCGGAAGAAACGTGTGATTATCCCAGGATGGCTGAAGCCGGTGACTGGTATTCGGTTCAAAATCGATCACAAACTCACCGTTTTCATCGGTGGTTGTTAGTGGCGACGTCGAAGCGCTGTCCACCAGGATTTCTACATCCGAAGCATAGCAGGAACTGTTTTCAAATTTCACATAACCGCTGACAGCGATCATGGCAATATCGGTAAAATCAATGTTGTCCGAAGAGGTATTGCTACCGTTAAGTGTCACCTGCCGCGAGGCTGGTTGAAATTCGTGATAGGGTTTCTGCGCCGTGACCGTAAAGGTCTGGCCACTGCCATAATAGATACCCTCCATTTTATAATCACCATTTTCATCGGTAAATACTGAGTTGGCAATATCGGGAGTCGCGTCCAGCCAGGCGGCGCCGTTGATTGTCCCGTCGTTTTCATTGACGGTCTTGTCAAACGCTTGGGTGCCGGAGCCTTCATCAAAGGACCAGCAACCCGCCAATCCTGTTTCAGCGCCGGTAAGCTTGCGGTTTTTATCCTGCTGAATATCGGCCTGACTGCGGACAATATTCCAGACCCTGACTTCGTCTATGGCACCGTTATAATTTCGGGTATATCCGTCGCCAATCCTCAGATTGTCAGTGCTGGTGGCGGCTTGTGTAAAATCATTGGATATCTCTGCCTGATTGACCAATTCACCACCTATATACCATTTTATCAACATATTATCAAAATCCCGCACAACAGCCAGATGTGACCATGTATTGAGTGCGATCGCAGTAGAAGATGTTGAGGTACAATAAGATGAACCATTTCCAAAATAATAATGAAAAGTACCACTGGTCTCCTGAGTAATGGCTCCTTCACAATAATAACATTTATTAATGGGGTTCATCCGGACACTGAAACTAGCCGGTTTTAGCCACATCTCAATGGTCTGGTTACCGGTAATCTGTAAGTCATCACTGTTCTCAATACCAATATAATCGTCACTGCCGTCAAAAGACAGCGCCTGTCCCTGGTTTGGACTCAACACAATTTCTACGTCGGAAACCGGATTACTGTTCGTGGTTGACACATTGCCGGTAATGGTCCCGTTGGGATTAACAAAACCATAATCACTGCCAACGTCGCTGTTGCCGTAATCATTTGTTGCCACTGCTTCATACAGGTAAAAAACACCGGGCATGACATTCATGTCCTGTTTCGTGTCCATCGTCGGCGACAACCCTTCCCAGAACATACTGCCGTCCCGGGAAATATCATAATCACCGGTGACGGGGGGGCTGTTAACGTCCTGGTAAAAATTTACCTCGATCCGGTCGGGATATTTTCCATCACTTGCCTCAACAATCGGCGCATCCGGTTCTTTTAAAAAGAAACTCCAGATACCCAGCGACGTTTCATAATTCCCGCCTTCTTGGGTTCCTAAAAAGGATTGCCCCGCCGTGAGTGTCGTATTGTATTTGCTGTTCCCCATCTGCTGGACACCACCACTGACAATGACCTGGTTTGAAACAGAATATTCTTCAGCGTTCAGTACAACCAGCAATAAAAGCGGTACTTGTAAACATTTATATAAAATTGAAGATTGATATTTCTTCATGATGGCTTTCTCTTTCTCTTAAATGATAAGCATGGTGTATACATTCCTGTAATATGCGATTACATCACTGTGCATTTACCATTTTTTCCAGGGTCGCCAAGCGTTTTTCAAGGCCCTCAATAATTTCCTGTTGCTCATTAATCGCCTGTACTAAAACCGGGACCATCTCAACATAATTCAGGCTCAGATAGCTTTCGTCTTTTTTTGTGGGATGACTAACCTCAGTGACGACTTCGGGGAAAACTTTCTGAACCTCTTGGGCACTCAGTCCGTAATGGTCACCCTTGGGTAAAATCCCCTCCGGCATCATCTCCTGTTTATAATTAAAGGCAAAGGCATCCAGCTGTTTCAGTTTGTCAAGAGTTGTTTTCAACGGTTCGACATTTTCCTTCAGACGCATATCACTGTAATGGGAAAAATAGTTACCGTTGTAATAAACCATCATACATGTACCATTCGAGAAATACTGGATAAAGGAACCGTTGTCATACTGTTTAATCGAATTATCTTCAGAGCCACCCCAACGGATCCCATCGTAAGTTTTCATGAAATCCAGGTTGCCATAAAGTTTGATATTTCCGCGGATTTCCAGATCGCCATTTTTATTAAACACAGCAACGGGGGTGCTTTCATTTGCGCGAATCTGCAGACCATTGGAATATGAGTCAGATTTAGAGGCAATGTCCCAGTCTGCCCCGTCACTGTCTTGAAAGCGCATGTAGGCCCAGTGATTATTATCCGACGCAATCGTCATGCAGGTATTCTCACCAGAGTCATAAAAATGGCCGTCGCCCCTTACATCCAGTTTTGCAACCGGGCTATCTGTTCCAAGCCCCAAGCTCCCAGTCTGGGTCAGACGGGCCATTTCCGTATAATCACTGATATCGCCGGTGCTGCCCAATGTCCTGAAGATAAGGTCACCGCTGCTGCCGCTGCCCCAATCGATGACGGCATGTGCCGAGTGATAGACCAGGTGCGTCCCGCGCAGCCGGACACAGCCATCTACATCCAGCTCGGATTGAGGATTATTCGTGCCAATGCCCACATTGCCACCATCCTTGATAAACAGTCGGTTATCAGCAACGCCTGTTTCGGCCAGGTTGAACCCGTCCTGACGACATCCCATGTGATATTTACTTGCACCACTATATTGAAGCTGAAAATTGCCGTTCACAGTCAAGGGATAGTTAGGACTTGTTGTGTTAATTCCGACATTGCCGGACTTCGGAAATACATTAGTGGTCCCCTGGACATTTGTCAACGCGTAGGGCGAAAGGGTCATTTCCATCCGGGGCGACATTTCAACCCCATCCATTACGATAGCAAGGTAATAGGTCACATCGTAATCCAGAGAACTTAGGGATTTTGTTTTGCCCAGAATTACGTTGTAGACCCCGTTTTTGACGGTCACCGTCTTGGTCTCATTCCAGGCATTGGAACCACCGTTTTCAACGGTGTACAAGCGAAATGTCATACTATAGTTACCGTCGGCGACTGATTGACCGCTGGCGTCCCGTAACACCCCCTGGGTACTTAATGTCTGCCCAAGAATAATTCCAGAAAACACAAACAAAATTGTTAAAATCACCCATGCACGTTTCATTGCCTGACTCCTGTTTTTATTATTTAAATCCAATTTATCATTCTATAAGCGTTCGCCCATAAACAAATTACAAAGCAAAAAGAACACTTATTCTTTACCCATAAGGACTGTTATTTTTTCAAATGCTGTCTTAGATAGTACTCAAACAGACGCTTAAATTTAACAAAAATACGTCAATAAAAAAATGAATACATTTGGTGATGAAATTTTCTGTATGCTGTATAAAAAAGAGGATATAAAAATGATTCTATATAGATAGAATCAGGTCGTAATAATAGCCGTGTATCTGATGTAATTATTATCGGTGGCGACTTTACGAGAAAAATATTTCCACCAACTATAAAGAAAAATAGTGATTCCCTTCTGTATTATATATAATATTTAATTTCTTAGGAAGTACTTTGATTTCATACTGTGACGCGAAGAACAGTTCCCCATCCATGTGATGAGGAACTTTTTTATCAAATGTCAGGTTCAGGGCATCGGTTTTATAGTACTGAACCTGCGGGTGTTTCAGATGGCTGCCGGTCGGTACCATGGTGAATATTTTAAACCGCTGCAGAAATTTTAACTCTTTAATCAGGCAAACATCCAGCAGTCCGTCATTGGCAATGGCCTGGGGTGTTAGGAAATATGCTCCCGCAAAACGGCGTCCAATCGATATCGTATTAATAAAGCAATTAAACTTTTCGGATTTCCCGTTATTCAATACTGTCATGGGATGTTCACGATATGTCACTAAGGTTTTTAAAATATGCCACAGGTATTTATCCTTGCCGCCTTTTTTCAGGCTGCCTTCACTGTAGTTCTGAGCGGCCACTTCCGCATCAAATCCCAAGCCCATACCATTTAGAAAATAATGGTCGTTGCACTGTCCCACATCCATTAAGACTGTATTTTTCTGAAAGTAAATTACCCAATCTTTTTCGGTAAAACGATCGGAAAATCCGATAATCTGAATAAAATCATTGCCGGTTCCCATGGATACAGGCCCGAAAACAACATCATCATGTCCGATCACCGCCTGAGCTGCTTCATTGATTGTGCCATCTCCGCCAACAGGGGCAATGTATTTGTATCCTTTTTCTATGAACTCCGCCGCCAAAGATGTCGCATGCCCGACCCCCTCCGTTTCAACCACATCAGCGTCAATTGCATATTCATCAATCTTGCGTCTCACATCATCGATATGTTTTCCGGCATAACCATTTCCGGCAACCGGATTCACAATAAACCCCCATTTTTCGATTCTGGTCATAATCCCCCCTCAATCATTACTTAACAATACTGATAACTTTTCTGAATAGCCTTCTGGGCAATTTCCAATACCTGATCATCCGGAAGCTCGCGCAAATCCTTATTCCTTAGGACCGGATGGATCACAATTTCCAGTTTTCCCCGTGGATCAATAAAGAACCTGTTTTTTGGTTTCAGAGAATAAAATCCGTTTAGTGTAATTGGAATCACATCCAAATCCGCTGATCGCATGATATAAACAAAACCCTTTTTAAACGGACTCAATTTCCCATTAATCGTCCGCGTGCCCTCTGGAAATATTGCGATCGTCAGGCCATCTTTGGCGTGTTCAATCGCCCGGCTGATGGATTCTCTGGCTTGTTTTGGCTGGCCTGGTTCGATCGGCACATAATGAATCATTTTCAATAAATGTCCAAACCCAAAAATATCCACCAGGTATTTCCGGCCGATCCAGGCTATTCGGGGAACAATTGTCATAATCGCCGGAATATCATAAATGCTCGTATGATTCGCGATTAAAAGATGTTTTTTGGTCTTATCAACATTCTCCCAGCCGATTACCCGCACCCGCTTACCCATTAGGAAAAAAAGTCCCTTCGCCCATAAGTACTGGCCAATTTTAATCACCAGCGTTAAGCGCAAATAACTTAAGCCAATTCCGACGATCACAATGATCGCGGTGAAGCTGTATTGCAACCCATAGACGATAAGCGTATAAAACACAAGGATTGGGCGAAATCGGTTGGGTGTATTTGAATTTGGAAACATGGCCAGAATTCTAAGGAAATTCGGCACAAAATACAATATGAAAATGTTTTACCCATTCATTCTTCCTGAAAAATTGGTTTGTGTCTCTATGGGAAAATGATTACACTAAACAAATAACGGAGGGATTATGGCTTTTCAATGGTTTTTTGTATGTATTTTAGGATATCTGATCGGGGCAATCCCATCCGGGGTCGTCATAACCAAGCTTCTCAAAGGAATTAACCTTACAAACTTCGGGAGCGGTCACACCGGGGCCACAAATGTGAAACGGGCTGTCGGAATGAAAGCCGCAATCGTCGCCGCGGTATTGGATATTCTCTGGGGAACGATCAGCGTCTGGATTGCCTGGCTGATTACCAAAAACTACTGGATAGCAACGGCCGCCGGCTCAGCGGCAATAATCGGTCATAACTGGTCGGTCTATATTCGAATGCAAGGCGGCATCGGGCTATCAACCCTCTACGGTTCGCTTCTATTTTTTCAACCATTGCTTGTAACCGGGGCGGTTTTAATTCTTGTTGCCACCCGCATGTTTTTGATCAAAATTCTGCATTTTCACCGGAATCACGTGACCATATTCTGCATGCTGATATTCCCGGCAATTTTAAAACTCCTGGCAATCCGCAACGAAGGGATTCTATTATGCGCTGTCGGCGCACTGATCGTCATTATCAAAACAATCCCCGACTGGAACAGGGTTTATGAAAAGAAAAACGCCTGAAATTATTGTAACCGGTTTGGATAAATAAAATCTGAGTGATTGAGTACCCATAATACTATGGAGATGAATAATGAAAAAACTTTTTAAATTATCGTTACCTGTCGGTTTAATATTGATACTTTTATCCTCAGGTTTTATACACTGTTCTCCGGGCAGCCATTCGAAAACGGCGGAAACGCCGGAGCTGATCCGATCCAATATTGGCGAAAACGGCGCCGAACTCAGTATTGAATTCCATAAGGGATCGAATCACAATCATCCGTCTTTCGCAATCTGGCTGGAGACTGTGGACGGACAGTTCATTCAAACTCTGTTTGTCACTCGATATGTTGCAACCGGAATCTTCGGACATGGCGAACTAACACCGGGTAAGTGGAAAGCCGACTCGGGTCCGGCAGTTCGGCTGGCAACCCTGCCTTACTGGTCGCACAAGCGGGGCGCGAAAACCGGCAACATTCCCGATCTGCCATCTCCCGAAAACCCAGTACCCGACGCCATCAGTGGTGCAACTCCGGTAACGGATTTCATCCTGAAAACAAACAGTTCCGCTGAAATGCCAAAAAAGTTTCGTCTGCTCATGGAAATTAACCAAACCTGGGACGCAAACCACTTCTGGACCAATAGTAAGTATCCCGACGACACCGATTATCTCACCTCCCTGCAACCGGCCTTAGTCTATGCGGCTACGATTGATCTCGACAGTGAAATTACGGAGTATTTTCTAAATCCCATCGGGCATAGCCACTATTCTGGAAAAGATGGTAATCTCTATACAGATTTGAGCACATTTTCAACCGCGCTTAATATCGCAAATCAAATCATCGTTCGTATATCTAACAGGTGAATCAATGAAAATTTTTAAATACAGTTTACTTCTGTTTATTATTTCGACAACCATGCTGGCCCAAAATGCCGTCATTCGCGGTCGGGTTTACGATCAAAAAAACAATGATCCCCTGCCTTTTGTAAATGTTATCGTCATGGGACAACAAGTCGGGGCCGCCAGTGATCTGGATGGCAATTTTCTTATCACTGGTTTAGAATCCGGTTTCTATACATTGATGGCTTCCTTCATCGGTTATAAAGTTACCTATTCCCCGGAAATCCAGGTTAATAATGTCAAATCCGTTTTCGTTGAAATCCCTATGGAACAGCAGGCCATTGAATTCGAGCAGGTCACCGTGCGTCCCTCAGAATTCAAAAAGAAAATCGATGCACCGTTGTCCATCCAGAAAATCCGTCTGTCTGACATCGAAAAAGCCCCCGGAGCAAATCGCGATATTTCCAAAGTCATTCAGTCCTTCCCCGGCGTCGGCTCAACAGTTTCGTTTCGCAACGATATCATCGTCCGGGGTGGCGGACCCAGTGAAAGCCGCTTTTATCTGGACGGCATCGAAATTCCCAACCTCAATCACTTTGCCACCCAGGGCGCCTCCGGTGGACCGGTAGGCATTATCAATCCCGATTTCATTGAATCCGTGGATTTCTACTCCGGCGCTTTCCCCGCCAGCCGGGGCAATGCTCTAAGCGGCGTCTTCGATTTCAAGCAAAAATCCGGCAACCGTGAGCAAACCAACCGCCGGGCTGTTGTAGGAGCCTCAGAACTAGCCCTGACCGTAGATGGTCCGCTTGGCGATAAAAGCACCTACCTGTTCTCGGTTCGCCGATCCTATCTGCAATTCCTGTTTGACGCTATTGGATTACCATTCCTACCGACATTCAATGATTATCAGTTTAAATCGGAAACCGTATTCGACCAGAAAAACAAGCTGATCATTCTCAGTCTCGGCGCCCTGGATCAAAACCGTTTGAACCTGGGTATCAAGAAGCCTACCGAGGAACAGCAGTATATTTTGAATTACCTGCCGGAATCCGATCAGTGGAATTACATGATCGGGGCCGCCTACACACATTTTATGGGTAAAAGTTTTCAGACCTATATACTTAGCCGGAACATGCTGAACAATGAATCCTACAAATTCAGAGACAACGATGACAGCAGCGACGCCAATAAAATTCAGGATTATGTTTCTCAGGAAATTGAAAACAAGTTCCGCTTCGAAAACACCTGGCGGGACCAGGGCTACAAAATCACCTTCGGCGGTGGTTTGGAATACGTGAAATACAACAATGCAACCTATCAGAAACTTTTCGTCAACAACAGCCTGTTCATCAAAGATTACTCCTCCGATTTGAATTTCTTTAAATATGGATTTTTCGGACAGATCAGCAAGCCCGTTCTGCGCGATCAGCTGACCCTGTCTGCCGGTTTCCGCACCGACGCAAACAGTTATTCAAAAAGTATGTCAAATCTTCTGGACCAATTTTCGCCCCGCTTATCAGCATCTTATATCCTCACGAAAAACCTGAACCTGAATCTCAGTATTGGACGCTATTATCAGTTACCGCCCTATACCTCGCTGGGTTACCGTAATGCCGCCGGAACATTAATCAACAAGACCAATAATTTGTCCTACATCATCTCCGACCATTTGATTGGCGGACTCGAAATTCTGACCGGTATTGATACACGGATCGTGGTTGAAGCCTTTTACAAACGTTATGATAATTATCCTTTCTCCGTCACAGACTCTATCAGCATCGCCACAAAAGGCGGCGACTTTGGAACCATTGGTGATGAGGAGGTAGTTTCCACCGGAAAAGGCCGGGCCTATGGGTTTGAAATTTCCGGGCGCTACCGCCTGTTTACTAACCTTACCGGAATCTACTCCTATACCTTTGTCCGCAGCGAATTTGAAAACGCATTCGGCGATTATATTCCCAGCTCCTGGGACAGCAAACATATTCTGACATTGACCATGTCCAAGCCCCTTAAAAACAACTGGCAGATCGGCACAAAATGGCGGTTCATCGGCGGTTTACCCTATACGCCCTATGACCTTGAAAAAACCGCCCTTGTCACCGCCTGGAATACTCAGGGACGCCCGTTTTGGGACTACTCTCAATTTAATGCCCAACGCCTGAACAATTTCCTACAGCTGGACATTCGGATCGACCGGACATTTAACTTTACCCGCTGGTCATTGTTGGTGTATCTCGACATTCAAAACGCCCTGGCCGCTCAATCCGAACAGCCGGATATTATTGTTCCGAACACCGACGCCAATGGAAATTTCATCATTCTCAATCCGAACGACCCGATTGAGGAACAGCATTATGAATTAAACCAGATTCCTTCAAGTTCCGGCACATTGTTGCCGACAATCGGCATTACCGTAGACTTTTAGTTGGAGTAATGGATTGTTGGAGCGCTGGAGTCAGAAGTACAACACTCCAACAATCCATAACTCCACTCTTACCAATACGCAAAAGGCATGAGAAACATTCTCCAGTTTTCCTCTTTTTCCGGGGAAAATTGTCTTAAATCGGAGTCATAAAGACGGCGATTTTCATAAATAACACCAACTCCCAGGCCGATCATCCATTTCCAGAAGGGGATGGCTTTCCCGTAGGTCAGTTTCATCCGGGAAATTCCGAAGTCGTCTGCGGACAACGGCAGCTGCAATTCAAATTCATTCAGGCTGTTTTCCAGCCAGTGCCAGTCATAGCGGCCGGGGTGCATCCGGTTGCGTGTATAGCTGAGCAGAAGTGTATTGGAAATTTCCGACAGTCCGTAATTGCGATAGCCCAGTTTAATGTCCCAGTCATAAGCCACACTGTCTTCAACGTTTTCACCCTTTAGTTTCCATTCCACGCGGTACCAGTCGGACCGCACCAGGCAATTATTGAAAATCTGGTATGAGCCGCCGGTGACTACCAGCCCGCTGGCCCCGGTAGCAGCTACCACCAGATCTTCCGCATCGCTCATGGATAAAAAGGGCGCCAGCTGGCCAAGAAACAGGCTGACCGACCAAGGCTCCTGATAACCACCGCTGATACTGCCAATCAGATTAATATCTTTATATACCTCAAATTCATCATAAAACTTTTTATAACTGCTTTCAACCCAGGCCGAAAGTGCAGTCGTGGGATACAGGGTAAATTCAATGAGTCCATAACCGGGTTTATAGGAGCGAAAAAGAAGGTCCCGATACATCCGGCTTTCATTTTCCTGATAAATATAAACCGGCTGGTCCTTTTGTATCTGATAAAACAGGCTGACATAGCTTTGATAGGGATCCAGTGTGACGGCGCCTCCGATATCATGATCATTAACCGTTCGGCTTGCATGCCACTGAGCTGAACTGAAATTGCTCGTTAGTATAAAAAACGCCAGGGTAATCAGGCTTGATTTCAATAATTTTTTACCGGGGAACAACTGCTGTCTCATCGGCTTATAACTTACAAAACCAGGTATATTTGAAAAATTCATTTTTTCAAAGCAAATTAGGCTAGCCGATACGGGAGATAAATTATGTCATTGGGAAAAGTCGCAGTTGCATTAAGCGGTGGTGGGGCTCTTGGCCTGGCCCATGTGGGCGCCCTGAAAGCCCTGGAAGAGTTCAATGTCAAACCCGCTTTCATATCCGGCACCAGCGCCGGCTCCATCATTGGGGCGCTCTATGCCCGGGGTTTTGCCATATCCGAAATTGAAGACATTGTCCTGTCTATTGATCGAAAAAAGACTTTTCATTTACTTTCCCCGTCCATACCTCAGGGCGGTCTGATGGACCCGAAAAATTTTGTAACGTTTATGGAAGATATTGTCGGTAAAAACACCCGGATCGAAGACTTGGAAATTCCCTTTGTGGCTGTCACCGTTGACTTCCGGAATGGCAACATCCTGTATATAGACCGCGGTCGCCTCGTGGACGCCATTCGCGCCAGTATTTCCATTCCCGGGGTTTTCAAGCCCTTCGAGGCCAATGATTCGCTGCTGGTAGATGGCGGTCTTCGGGAGAATCTCCCTCTGGGCGCCCTGAAAAAATTTAATTACGATACTCTTCTGGGAGTCAATGTTTTGAAAACACCGCAACTGAAACTCGATGGGCTTTACGCTTCTGTCGCTCCGACAAAAGAGACTCCGGAAGACAAGGGTGACACCTTCTTTGAACGAATCACTAACGCAATCCAGATCGCCCGGCAAAATCACCTGAACCATTTGCCCCGACTGACCTATATTGGCTATCAATCCCTGTTAATTCTGATAACGGAACTGTCAAATAAGGAAATCCAGATGTATAATCCTGACCTGGTGCTGCAACTCAATCTTTCCAAACTGCATCTGTGGGAATTCTGGCGCGGCAGAGAGGCCATGGAGATCGGTTACCGGGAATCCCACGAGCAGCTGGCAGACTTCTTCGACCGCTGAATTTTGTCATACAATTAATCAAAACAACCAATCACCATACGCGAGGAAACCGCAACGTCACCTCGATTGGTCATTGCACCTGATACAATTTCATTGTAAAATACAATATTCAAAACCCAGGTAAGACCAATTATTATTATCCTACCCAATATATCCATTTTATCAATGAGTTTCCCTGGCGCAACCCACCAGCGGAAAAAAATGGAAAAACTTCGGACATTTTATGAACAGTTCTAACACTTATGCCCATATTTTCCAGATCATGGATGAAATTATCATCATCCACGAACTGGTCTACGAAAACGGATCGGCGGTCAACTATCGCATTCTGGACGTGAACCCGGCTTTCGAAAAAGCGTACAATCTCCAAAAAACGGATGTCATTAACCGGCTGGCGACGGAAGTTTACCAAGTCGATAACCCGCCCTTTCTGGACAGATACATCAGGGTTGTGGAATCGTCGGAATGCAGCCGTTTTAAAATGCATCAGAACGCAATTGACCGGACTTTTCTCGTTTCCACTTACCCTTACGGTGAAAAACGTTTCGTTTCCATCGCTACAGACATCAGTTCACTGCCGGAATCAGAACCCGGGATAAAACCGCAGGGTGATCTGGTTCCCATCTGCGCCAACTGCAAGAAAATCCGGGACAAAGAGAATAAGTGGGAACCGGTTGAAGCTTTCATCAACCGGCACATCGATGTGCGATTATCCCATGGCATCTGCCCCAACTGTATGAAGGTCCTCTATCCCGGTTTTGTTAATGACAATAATAAGGATATTTAGACATAACTATGAAAAATACAACAACCAACAATACCCCAAACGACCCAACGGAACTTGAAACGAGTAACGCCCGCTTTCAGGACCTTTTCGACAATGTCAACGATATGATTCAGTGCATTGCTCCGGATGGAAGATTTCTCTATGCCAACCGGGCCTGGCATAACGCTTTGGGATATTCAGAAGAAGAAATTCTTTCTATGACCATGTTCGACATCATTCATCCCGATTTCAGTGAGCATTGTATGACGATGTTTGCGTCAGTCATGCAGGGCCAAGACATTGGCCGTTTTGAAACCGATTTTGTCACTAAAGATGGGGGTCTGATTAACGTTGAAGGAAGCGTCAGCTGCCGCTTTGAAAATGGGAAACCTATCAACACCCGGGCGATCTTTCGGGACATTACCAAACGCAAACAGCTCGAAGCCGAAAAGGACGAACTGATCGCTCAACTAAAAGCGTCTCTGGAAAAGGTCAAACGGCTGAATGGCCTGATCCCGATTTGCGCCAGCTGTAAAAAAGTCCGCGACGATAAGGGTTACTGGAACGATGTGGAACTCTACGTCCGTCAACATTCGGAGGCCGAGTTCAGTCATGGCATCTGCCCGGACTGCATGGAAAAACTGTACCCGGAATTTTCAAAGAAAAAGAAGAAAGCAGCGATGAATAATGAGTAAACCCATGAAAAAATCACCGGACAATTCGCTGACTAAAATCAGTGCTGAACAACTTCGCCTGATCGTCGAAAACGCCAATGAAGCGATCCTGGTCCTGCAGAATAATGCTCTGGTATATTTTAATCCGAAAACCGTTGAAATTATTGGGTGCTCTGCCGAAAAGCTAAAGAATACACCCTTCACGGAATTTATCCATCCTGACGATAAGCTCATGGTTATGGAACACTATAAAAAACGTCTGGAAGGAAAAGATGCTCCATCTATCTACTCCTTTCGGCTAATTAAAAATAACGGTGAAATTACCTGGATTCAAGCGAATACCGTTGCTATCCAATGGAACGGCCAACCAGCAACGTTGAGCCTCACCACAGAAATAACCCTGCATAAACTCACCGAGCGCATCCTGAAAGAAAGTGAGAAAAAATATAAAAAAATTGTGGAAATCGCCCAAGATGCAATTGTTATTCATTCAGATGGCGTTGTCGTATATGTTAATCCGGCCGCAGTTAAAATGTTCGGGGCAAAAAGCGCGCTTGATTTAATCGGTAAACCAGCGATGGAATTCGTTTCTCCGGACAATCGTGCCACTACCATGCAGAGGACCCGTGATTTACTTTCGGGGAAAAAAATAAAATATCCAATTGAAGATACATATCTGAGATTTAATGGCAGCCCGGCTACTGTCGAGGTTTCTTCCAGCGTATTACTTTACAATGATCGGCCCGCAGTTCAGGTGATAATCCGGGACATTAGCGACCGTAAAAAACAACTGGAAGCCCTGGAAAACAGCGAACGTAAATACCGGGAACTCTTTGAAAACCTGCGTGACGGTTGGGTATCCACGGATATGGACGGCCATTTCATCGAATGTAATCAGGCCTTTCTGGGTAT
>CAZAKB010000015.1:2177-37529 GCA_964485475.1 uncultured bacterium | reverse complement strand
AGGCCAGCATCCATAAATGACGATCAACATTTAACACTGTAGATACTTCAGTTGGCGTATTGTTAAGGACATCCAAAAAAGTGATTAATTCTGACCAGCCATAATCGGAGTCCAGCTCATAGTAGTTATAATAGCTCGTGGAATCAGGACCAAAATAACCCCAGGTTTTTACCACCGTTGGCGTTTCACCGCTGGCTAATTCTCCCTTAAAACTTGGATTATCCCCATTGTAGTAGTGCGTCCTCAGAAAGTGTTTATCAACATCCTGAACACTGGTGTAAAGACCGAGATAGCTTCCATTGATAGTTACTTTGCTGAAATTTGCCAAACATGCGGGCATATACTCCCGGGCAATTTCATAGCTTAACGCTTCCCGAATGAAACTGGGGTCTTTGCTGACATTTGCCAGTTTTAAGGTCCCATATCCTTCATGTTCCTGATCGTCGATGATATAATCCAGTTTGATATTCAATGGATTTTTGACCTGATTGGCATTGTAACTGCTGTTGCCTTTATAACGAACACCCACCTCATTGTACTGAATGCCATTAACAATGGCTGTTCCGGTAAGACGATCTTCATTCCCATCTGCATAGAGACTATCCAATAAATAATCCCAGTTTGATTGTTCAAAGGTAATCTCGATAGTGTTGATCGAATTGATATCGTAAAAATCCTGACCCCAAAGGTTTATTGTAATGATAAATGTGAGTAACACTACTGATATACTGTTCATTTTCATAATTATTTTCTCCTTTTTTCTTTCTGAGGTTTCGAGGGTCTGTTGTTTTCCGGTTGAGGTGGACGTTGCCGCGGCATTTTTTCAAATTCTGCTTTTTGCTTGTTTGTTAAAACGGCTTTAACCTGGTTTTCAAATTCTGTTCGCTTTGAATCCATGATTTTGTGATGGTTTTCGCGATCTTTTTCTGCTTGTCTCGTCATTGTTTTTATGTCTTCAAAGTGAGCGAAGTACAGATCGGATATCTGAACTTTCTGAGTCGCAGACAGGGAAAGTGCAGAGGCCATTTCATTGACCATTTGTATAATTTGAGTAGAATCGGGCACCATCGGTGGCTGTGGCGGTTGGTGCATATTCTGGGCAGATAAACCGGTTGTGAGGATTGCAATTACTGCAAAACAGATGAGCTTGTTCGAAAAATTCAGTTTCATTATTTACTCCTTTTTATCATCATTTTTCAATTGTCATGTTGTTTTGACAATCGGAATCTTTAATCCTTGCGGTGAAAATGCAATAAAGATGTATACGGGGAAAGGAGTTTGTCAGATATCTGGTGAAATAAAGTGTGCTGTGGAATTAAAAGGGGAAATCTTCCATTTCTATCTCTTCGAGCTCCTGTATCTGCGGCTGTTTAGCCACCTGGTGAATTTCGTTGCCATCTACGTAAATGGCTTTATAGGGTTGGACCGGACAGGCGTATTCGCAGGCGCCGCAGCCAACACAGATTTCCGGGTTGATTTCCGGGATGGTCAGGTTGTCTTTGAAGGGAACCATGGTAACCGCTTGTGTCGGGCAGTGCTCTGAGCAGGAGCCGCAGGCGGTGTTTTCCGAATAGACGATGCAATTATCGCGGATAAAGTGAACCTGCCCGATCTGGGTTGATTTTTTATTTTCCAAGGAGATGGAAAGTATCGCTCCGGAGGGACAAATTTCGGAGCATTTAGTGCAATCAAAATTGCAATATTTTGTAGAATAATCCATGTGAGGCTGCATAATTCCTGTAAGGCCGTATTCATTCAGGGAGGGTTGTAATACGCCGGTAGGACACGCGGATACACATAAATGACAGGCTGTACAGTGTGATGTAAAATGCCTGATTCCCAGCGATCCGGGTGGCGACACCGGAAAGTTTTTAGCCGGTTTAATTTTACTGGGAATCTTTTTTTTGCTGTCGGGCAGAATGCTGCTGAAAAGTTTATCCGACAATCCGGCCAGGGTCAAACCGGCTGCAGCAATGCGCGTCAGGGCATTTCTTCGTCCCATTATTTTGTCGTTTTTTGATTCTGAATTATTTGTCTGAACCGGCTGGTTTTGTGATGATTTCAGCAATTTATTCGGCTGGTATTGAATCGCGTCTTCCGAGCATTGCCCGATGCAGTTAAAACAGGCGACACAGCGGGAAGAATCCACTGTCTGATGCTTCAGATCAATACAGCCGGCTTTGCATACCGCTGCGCATTTGGCGCATTTTGTACAACGGTCTTCACGAATCCGGATCTGAAAAACAGAAACCCTGGATATTAATCCCAGCAGAGTTCCCACGGGACAAATACTGTTGCAATAAAGCCGGCCCTTGCGGAGAGAAAACCAGACAATTATAATCAGCATCAGCGCCGGTAAAATACAGACCACGATACCTGGCATGATGATGTCTTCCGGATAAAGCAGGTATATGTTCATGCTTTCCATAATCTTTGCCAGCAGGTTATTAACTCCTTGATATACCGGCTGCCCGAAGTTTAAAATAATCCGTCCGAATATGCTGTAGGGATCCAGAAAATAAACACCAATCAGACCGCCGCCGAAAAGACAGATCAATATTGGAAGCGCCAGAAAGCCGTAACGCCAGATGGAATTTGGTTTTCTGAATTTATACCGGTACGGCTTTTTCCTGATTTTCCGACCTAAACGGGCGATCAGGTCCTGAAAAATTCCCAGCGGGCAGACAGCGCTGCAGTAAACCCGTCCGACCAGTGATGTTACAATAATAACAACAATGAAGCCGGCCGAGATCAGGCTGAATGTCGTGAGATATTTCATGAGGGAAGGCACGAATTGAAGGAAAGTCACACTTCGGTATATTTTAACGGGGACCAGGTCTCTAAAATCGAGAAAAATGAATGTGGTGGGTAAGAATATAAGCAGCGCAAAACCCACTCTTATAATTTTAAGCCGGGATTGTTTCATTTTAGATTTGTATTCGTTTAATGTTTAGTTTTGAAAGATCCATAGTACCAAGTCCCATTTCAGCGGCAGCGCGAATATGGCCGATCTGACCTGGATCTTTTGCCAGAAACTTTGTGGCTGCGCTGTCAGCGGCGACCATATCGGAGGAGATTATCAGGAATTTCCGGGTTTCCACATCCGCCAGCGATACTCCTCTCGGGCCGTTTTTCATCAGAACTTTATATCCGTCAACTATATTCAGGGTCGGTTTAACAGCGGTGGTAAAGTCAGCAATGCACTGATGCAGATCCAGGGCATGCCATGCCTTGCGATCCCAGACTGCCCCCATCAGGTTTTTCATCGATACACATAAACCGGCGCCGCCGTGGTGTTTTAATATCGGGACATTTATAAATACATCGGATTCCAGTACCAGTTCATGAACGTGGGCTTTTTTCAGTACTTTCCCGCCGAGTACATCAATTTCATGATACTTTCCCTTGCTGTTACCGGCCACTATTTTGCCACCGGCCTTCTTTGTCGCTTTTTCGATGCCACTGTTTTTATAACAGCGGGTCCATTCGTTGATGGTATGGTCAAAAACATATACATTTTTGGCTCCGGCGCCAAGGCAATGCTCAATGATCCTTCCAACCAGATTTGGATTCGTGTTGGATGCTCTGTCCGGTGTTGCATCCCAGGCGATGTTTGGCTTGATGACAACATTCTGGCCCTTTTTTACAAATTGTTCCATTCCGCCCAGGCTCTGGATGGCCATATCAAACATAACGTCCGGCTCTCCGCCTTTCACAGCCACGAGATCATAATTGTCCGAACTACTTTGTCCCCATAATTTACTTCGGGAATTAAAGTTTAGTCCGCATCCGGCAGCAAGGCCGACACCGATACATTTTTTCAGAAAGTTTCTTCGTTCCATGGCCTGTTTCCTTTCCAGTGATTGAATGACTGGTTATTACCTGTCTTGCAATCGAAGTGTTTTTCTCAGGGTTTGGAGTCCGGTGTTCGCCTGCACACTTCCGGTATCATTCAGAATACCGATGAGATATTTGTCCTCTATGATAACCGGTATATTTCCCAGATAGGGATCTTTGATGGTGATGTTGGAATTGGCGGCCGAATCGATATCCTGGTGGGTTACTTCCAGGTATGAAGTGACAGCATTCAGGATTTCATTATTATCTTTGCCTTCCATAATGAACAAACTGTAGCCCTCTTCGTAGTCGCGGCGGTAAACATTTTTCAGAAAATCATGGCCGTTGTACTGGACCGGGATAAACCGGTCGCTGTGGTCAATTTTTCCCTTCTCCGGGAAAACCAATAGCAATTTTGGCAATTCATCGATCTGGCCCAGAGCCGCGACAATGTTCCGGCCAATTTCTTTCAGGGCAGCACTTCCGTTTTCTCCGTCGCCGTTGGTAAACAGTTTAAGGTAGTAATCGCCGCTGATAATATTCAGTATTCCGTTACCCAGATAGGCTTCTGCACCCAATTCGATAAATTGATTGTCCGGGCTTTTTTCTGCGGAGTAAATACCATAAGCATTGACGCCGGAATTGTGTCTGTAAATTTCTGCGCGGACGTTACATTTTTTCCGGCTTGTATAATCGGCAAGATGCAATTCCGTGAAACCGTATTTTATATACAGATCGGCGCCGCCGTTGATGCAATTCCATAAATTATCCGGTGTGTACACATTTTTACTAACTTTCAGTCGCCAGCCATTAATTTTCGGAAAGTCCGGGAAATCATTATCTGCCGCACACAGTAACATGGAAACGAACAGGATCAGTATTGCAGTGATTTTCTTCATTATAATTCCTTAGTTTTTTTTAAATCTGTATATCACAGCTTTAGTGACAGTTTAATATTTATATCGGTGCTCATATAACTTTCGTTGCTGTCTTCGAGGTTGACAGTGCGGTTCAGGTTTAACTGTATCCGGCAAAGCAGAGAGTGAATCGGATAGGCGTCAATACTGGTGGATGAGCACAGGTAGTAGACATTCGCGCTGCTTGAACCGGTTGTTTTTGCCTGCCCGCCGGAAAAACTCTGCTGGATTTCCAGTTTCCGCATTTTCAAGTAGTCTTTTTTCCGGAAAATAATATCGTAACGTCCGTCAAATTTATGGGTATTATCACAAATAGTGTTTTCGGAATCTTCGGTGTTTCGGTAGGCGGCGTAAAGGATATTCTGGAGGCTGCTGCTCCACCGTCTTTCAATCCATACTGACGGCTCATAATAAGTAGTGATTTCATTATTACCCAAATCACTGTAGTACTGCTTGTATTGCAGGCTGATGCGTGTATTAAAACCCAACTTAATATCAAACTTTTCACTCAATCTCTGGTAATTTGTGTATAAATTACTCGCATCATAAGCGGTTGTCTGGTTATTCCATTCATATAATGAATAAACATAGAGATTTGGATTTGGCCGGATTTCGTTTTTAATATAGTGTGTCCGGATGTGCTGAAGGGTGTTATAATCACCGATATTTCGAGGTATCGCAGACCAGATATAGCCGCTTTTACTGTCCGTGGAATTTCCGGTCGCGTAGAGAGCATAGTTGATGTTGTATTCAAAGAACAGCATGGACAGTTTTTTCCATAACACACCGGGGGAAAGTCTGAAATTCAGCTGCGTATATTGATCCAGATCCAGATCGTATCCATCATCTACGGGATAGTCATAGCTGTCCAGGGTGTTCTCTATGCGCAGGTTTGTCTGTACCAGTTTCCAACGCTCATGGGACAGGTTAAATAACAGTCTTTCCGATGTCAGTATGTGATTATTCCGGGAATTGCCGCCGGAGTTATCGCTGAAATCGTTGATCCGGTAAAAGATACTGCTTTGAAACTGTTCGCTTAAATTTGCGTTGACTCTGAAAGAGCCCTGGTAGAATTGTTGCTGGTCGCTGTCGGCGATTTCCTGACCTTCACGCACGCCGTTTTTAAAACTACCCTCTATCTTTAAATCCTTGATGGGCATTTTGTCCAGCAATTTGCCGGGCAGCTGGTAATCGAATTTATGCTGAATATAGTGCTTTTGGACGGATGAGGTGTCAGTAACGGTCTCGGTACTTGAATAAGTCACTTCGTATCCGGGCAGGGACTGGTAGTGAAACAGGGCGCTAACCGATCCGTATTTATCAGAGAGTTCACTGCTGGAATCCTCTTCTGAAAATCCCCGGATATCGTTCCAACTTCCGCTGACCCGAACACTTTTCAGTACATCAATTGCTGTGTTCAATTCAAGGTTTTCTTTGACTTTGCCGACCACCGACATGGGAGAATAGATGTTTTGGTAATCTTCATCGAAATTCTGGTATTTGGATTGAAATCGTATCCGTGACGAACTGATAACACTTTCCAACTGGTAGGCGGTAAGTTTATTCGCTTCTGCCTGGAAAGTGGCGGCGGGTATGACTTTTATATCAAAATCGCCGGCTTTTTTCCGCATTTCAACCGATGCTTTCAGAAGATTGCTAGTGGAGTCCGTTTCATTTTCAAAATTTACCCATTCTACTTGAACCGATATATTGTCCGAAGGACTGAAGTTTACGGCGACATTATGAATCTGGGAATACTCATCAGACAGGTAATATTCATATTCAATTTCAATCCGTGTTTCCGGTGTAATAAGACCGTCTTCCACGAAAACTAGGGTTCCGTTAGTATAATCCAGCACATATGTGTCACCGCCTTGGGCTTTAATACCATCCAATTCTACAGTTTCAGTACCTCGCACCAAGTTATTATGTCCCAGTTGGATGAGTGATAATTCTGTCTGGTAAGAAGTGTTTATAGTGTAATAGGATTTGGGGGCACTTTTATCGTAAACCATAGCGGGGAATGGAAGGGATTCCGGAAAAATGAGAATGCCGTTCTGGTAATCAATCCAGGGGGAATCGGGAATACCGTCTCCGTCATCGTCCATCCCGAATTGAGACAGGGGCGTGGATTGTCCGGTGGCATCGTTGAGGGTTATTTGAAACGTATAAGGAATGATCTGCTGGGCTTTCAGATAATAAATGTTGTTTTTAGCGGTTGAGACGGATGATTTGCTGTACTGTAACACCTCTTCAAAATCCTGGCCGTTACAGGTATACTGGACGACAATCGTGGCGCTGGAATTATAGTAGCCCGTGAGGCGAATAACGCTGGCTTTTTCGTAATAATAGTAATCCTGGGTTTCGTATAATAAGTCAAAATCACCGCTGATGCCGGCTATGATTTCAGATGTCAGAGTATTGGATGTGTTGTTGTATGAAACCAGGTCATCCGAATAGACTCGGATATTTTCCGGAACGTCGGACTCACTTATACCGGGAATGGCGTAGAACTGATTCCGGGCATAATTTATATCGGCAACTTCAACGGTGAATTCCTGTAAGGCTCCTTCGTAATGTTCATAGGTTTTCTGAGACCGTCGTTGCCCGGTATAGGCTTTCAGAGTGACCAGGCTTCTTTTAAATCGGTCGGTTTTGGGCCCCGCTTGCAGCCAGACATTAGTACCGAAAATGCTGGCGGTTTCACCAAAGGGGGCGTCGCCCGGTTCCAGACGGTAGTCGCCCCAGTTGATTTCCCGAAGAAGATCGTTTGCCCGGCTTCGGTACCGGATTCCATACATGGTTTCACTGTAGTCGATATTATTATAAAACCCGTTAATGCTGCGTAATTTGCCAAGAGACAGCTGACTTTTGATATCCAGTCGTTCACCGGACAGAATTTCTGGTTCTTCAGCGTCTCCGTCGCTGTTGTATTGCTGTTCGTAATCATAAATCCAGGAGACCCGGCTTCCTTCCAGACCCCATCGGTAATCTCCGGCTTCAATATAGCCGCCATCTTCATCGTCGAACATATTTTTCAACATCTCTAACCCGGCGTTTCCGGTGGAGCCCCTGTTGTTGTTAATGCTTGTTTTTTTCCAGTTATCTTCAGAGCTCAGGCGATAATCAATATTTCCCGGGTTCAAAAGGAAGGTCATTCCGCTGTTCACGTAAGCTGCCTGAAACCGGGAGGTTGACAGCCCGGAACTGTAGTCCAATATTTCCCAGGTTTTTTCCGAACGGTTCCATACCAGGACATCCTCGTCTGTCAATGTCCATATCTCTGACTGATCCACGTAACTGGTGATCAACTGCCTGTCTTTCAGGTAACTGTTGCCTTCAAATTCCCGCCAGACGCCGGAATCCAGGTTGTAATAATAGATACCTGAACGGCTGACTACCCAGATTATTTCATCGTCGATCACAAGTTCCAGAAGATTATTCATCTCCAGGTAGGGTTGAAAAAAATATTGCTGGGTATGAAGTTCGGTATCAAAACGTATAAGACCCCGGTTGCATACTATCCAGAGTTCATCTGTCAGGAAAAAAGCGTGTTGGATGGATATAGTTGTATCGGTTTCTATATAATAATGCCGCCATTTTTCATAATCGGGATTATATTCAGAAAGTCCTTTTTCGAAGACCATCCATACGTTTTCATCATCTACCAGAATATTCTGAACAGAGCCGGTGGGAGTGCCCGGCGACTTGTTAAAAGTTTCCCATTCTTCTATTAACAGATCAAATCGGGTGGCGCCTTTATCGGTTGCTGCCCAGACGTAATCATCCTGGAAATCCAGGCCGTTGACAACGGATGAAGGTAAGCCGGAATCTTCATTGAAGACCAGCCATTCGTTGAGGCGAATATGCAGAGCGGCCAGGCTGCTGTCAAGAACACACCAAAGCCATTCATCATTATAGTATAGTTGTTTGATATTCTGGACAGTGCTCTGAATGGGAATAACGAAGCGCTTATAGGAATCGCTTTCAGAATCGTACTGATAGAGGCCGCCGGGAGTGCCGATCCACACTTTATTTTCAGCTTCCAGCACCGGGTAAGAACGATGGATGTTCAACCGGTTGATTTCCGCTGTGGATGTTACGGGGAGAAGAGTCGATAACAGTAGAAAGACCCAAAATGCACGGCTCCGTTCCCGGACACAGCTCGGATGTAATGTCATGTTCAGGCTTTTAATTTTTGCAAATTAATGTTCTCGTGGTCTATTTCACCTATGCCTGCCTGGTAAGTAGCCCGGAGATGAGGAATCTCTTTTGGACTGAGGCTTTTACCGCCAAAATTGTAACGGGCGGCAACGATAGAATCCACGGCAAGAATATCGGTGCTGGCAAACAGGCGATTTTCGTTAATGATGGGGCCCGGTCCCGTAGGGCCACCATTCAGCAGCACCCGGCTGGTGTCGATGATATTTAGTTGGGGTTTAATGACCAATGTCAAGTCGGCGATTGCCTGGGCCAGATCCATTTCCGTATGAAATGCTGACCGGTCCCAGATGAGCCCCATCAGGTTCTTTATCGCCAGGGTCACATGAGTGGCTGTGTGGTGTTTGGCTGTTGCCAAGTTGAGTAACAGATCCGCCCGGGGGATCAGCTTCAGTATTTCGACTTCTTTTAGCACTTTTCCATTGGAAGACACCGGCTGATACAGGCGTTGTTCATTGGCAAGAATGACTTTTACCGGGGGATATTTTTTTCCCAATTGAACAATTTCATGTTGCTGAAAACTGTCTGCATGCTGCAGAGTGTGGTCCGTGATAATGATTTTTTTGACACCTTCAGCGATCAAATATTCACAAATGGAATCCATGAGCTCAATTGATGTAGTTGTTCCCAAGGATGATTTATGGGGCAGACATAAATTGGGTTTCAGAATTATCGTGGACAGGGCGGGGTCTTTTTTCAGAATTGATTGCAATCCGCCAATGGCGTCAAACAGTTCCGGGACGGCGGGACCGGCTTTTCCTTCAATTTCCCAGACAGTGGACTTGACCGGGTCTCCGGCTAAATAGTGCCATGGCAACAGAGTGGATGCCAGCGCCGCGCCGGCTTTGGTGATGAAATTTCTGCGATTGATTTTTTCTGAAACCATAATATCGGTCCCTATTCTATTTTACCGTCTACATTCAAGGCGAATTGTTTCAGGATATTCAGACTCTCATCGGAGTCGTAATCAATATAGAGGTAGACAAAATATGTGCTTGAATAGAAAGTCATGACCTGGGACAATCCGCCATACCGCACATAGTGGCATTCGGTCCCGGCCCCGTTAGTCCAGACAGTTGCGCTGCTCAGGCCAAGATCCGGATCATTATACATATCTTCGGCGTTGGTTTCGGTATCCATATCGTAGATGATTAGCTGAATGGCACAACTGGTGCCGTCGATGGTTCCCGCATAGGACCGCTGGGCACCTTCAATAAAACCATGCTTCTGGTATATCTCGGCCATACCGTTTATATACTCGGTTAACTCCGAGATGCTGCTGGCTACCCAGCTGACTCCGGAATAGGACCAACCGGTAATTTCACTGTTTTGAACCAGTAAATCCTCAATGGTTAATATTTCATTTTCAGTTCCGCTTGATTTGCTGCAGCTGAAACAGATTATCATTATTGCTACTAAAATACCGATCTTTTTCATTGTTTGATCTCCTGTTATGAACAGATTAATTTTTACCGGTCCGTTCCTATTTACGCAGAGGCGTTTTCGTCTTCAATAATCGCTACCTTACAGGCGGTGATTCCGGAAGACGCTGGTGTTGAGGTGATTTCAGCCGTACCCGATGGATTGGTAATATTGATGAACTCCATCCGGGTCGGATCATTGGTTCCTATGCCGTAATCGGCTGCAGAATCGATATAGGTAGCCCAGGAGACCGTACTACTGTTCTGTTCTTCCAGCATTTTCCGGCCGAGATAGTCGATGGCGACAACATCCTGGCTCATCAGGATTTTATTAGCGATAAACGTGGGACCGCCATAGGGACCGCCTTCGGCGGCTCCGTAGATAGCATCAATAATATTGATACACTGTTTCGTTTTGATCGGGCTCAGGGCGTTTAATGCTCCGATATAGGGGTCACCGTAATTCACGTGCATGGACCGTGGAGAGGCACATGAACCGAAGTGGTTTTTCATACACAAAGTGACGCCGGCCATGGAGTTGTGATTTTTAAGCACCGCGATATTGATCAAATAATCAGCGGTATTGGTGATCAGAGTGGCAAGATTCTGAGATGTGCCGTTTACACTATAATTTTGAGAGCTGTAACTATTGTTTTCGTAACAACGTACTCCTGAGGAACTGGAGTTTAAAGTATAACCAGATGCCTCGAAATAGGCTTTAAAATTATCATATATGTGGATATTGTTTTCAGGAAAGCTGATCCCGTCAAAATTCATCTGGACCAGTCCTTCCACTACGGCGTTTGCGACTTCCGGATGGGTGGGGAGGGAAGACGATCGGCAGTTTACTTTAATAGCGATAATACCTGTGGCGCTTAAATTGGGCATGATGCTTTTCCAGGCTTCGCCAACATCATTCAGACCGGTTAAATTTTTAATACCTGCGTCGATCATTGCCTGGGCGGTGGCCTGATTTACAGAATTGTTAGAACTGGAGGAGATGGAGGATTCATCGGAAGATGTTGGATTTTCACCGCATCCGATGATAGGGGCCACCATCCCGGCTAGACCGGTAGCGGAAGCCAGTTTTATAAAGCTGCGTCTATCCATTTTCTTTGTTTCTTTTTTGTTGTCTACCATGTTTCCATATCCTTATTTTAAAAATTGTACGATAATCGCTTTTTTATAGGTATCCGTTTTTAACTGGCAGATATAGGTTCCGGCAGTGACGGTTTTACCGGCATCATTTGTTCCGTCCCATGATATCTGATGCCAGCCGGCATTCAGGGTTTTGTTAATGAGATTTCGAACACGCTGTCCGTTTGTATTGTAGATGCCGAGATCCATTTGACGGGAATCAGCAAAGTAAAACCGGATTTGTGTCTGGTTATTGAAAGGATTCGGGAAATTCTGTTCCAGGCGAAATTCAGCTGGTGCCTCTGCTGGGTTGTTCTTGGTAGTGATACCGGTTGCGGGATTGGTGATATGGATAATCTCCATCTGCTCCGGATCGTTTGTTCCCAACCCATAATCCACTCCGGAATCAATATAGGTAGCCCAGGAAACCGTGCTGCTTTCCTGCTCTTCCAACATCTCACGGCCGAGATAGTCGATAGCGACAATATCCTGACTCATCAGGATCTTGTTGGCAATAAAGGTTGGGCCGCCGTAGGGACCGCCTTCAGCGGCACCGTAAATGGCGTCAAGAATATTAATACATTGTTTACTGGCGATAGGCTCCAGAGCATTTAGCGCTGGTATGTAGGGATCGCCGTAATTCACATGCATGGACCGGGGATTTTCGCAACTGCCGAAATGGTTTTTCATGCACAGTGTGGCGCCGGCCATAGAGGAATGGTTTTTTAGCACGGCAATATTGATTATGTAATCAGCCGTGTCAGTGACCAGGGTGGCCAGCTTCTGGCTGCTGCCGTTGACGTTATATCTCTGGCTGGAATAACTGGTGGTCGTATAACAGCGCACTCCCGTGGAACCTGAATTAAGTGTATAGCCGGATTCCTTGAAATAGGCTTTGTAATTATCATAAATATGGATACTGTTTTCCGGGAACGATTCACCGTCAAAATTCATCTGAAGCAATCCTTCCACCACCGCATTTGTCACTTCCGGGTGGGTAGGCAGTGCGGAAGAACGACAGTTAACTTTGATGGCGATTGTGCCGGTGGCGCCTAAATTTGGCATAATGCTTTTCCATGCTTCGCCAACATCATCCTGCTCTGTCAACGCGCAGATTCCCTTGTCAACCATTACTCTGACAGTGTCTTCGTTAATTGTATTTCCGCTGCTGGCGGTTTCATCTTCCACTATCACTACCCGGCTAAGATCAGTGGAGGTGGGGGAACTGACGAGCTTTCTTGGATAGATGAGCCCTGAAACGCCCGTGAACGATAAAATCCGTAAAAACGTTCGGCGATCGAGATTACCTAGAGATTTCTCTGAATCCATGATTTCCTTTCAGGGTATACCTGATAAAGATTAATGCCAGTCACTGGCTGACTATCCTGCTTTGTGAAATTTCTGGCTCTGATTATCGACGTAGGCCTCTCTCATGGTCTCAATGACGGTCTTAGCGATTTTTTCTCTGTTTTTCTTGTCTTTCAAATCAGCATCGACATACAAATTCAAAGCCTCATCAATTATTTCTTGGATCGATTTCATTTCTCTTTCTCTTTCTGTCAATTGAAAATTCTCCATTTCTAATCTTTTGACAACAGAGGGAGAAAAAACTTGCGGTAAAAAAAAGTTTTATTATAAATGGAAATCGGTTTTTTATGAAAGGTATTCTTATTGTTGTTTTTGGCAACGGGCATCTAAAATCTTTGCGTCTTTGTCTCTTGATTTCTTTAACACAGCGAGTAAGTATTCTGCTGTTATGAAATACTTTGTGACTTTGGAATGAGAACGGCAGGTAAAACAAAAACCGCAGTGCTTTTGATAGTATGCAGCTGCGGTTTGATTTATGTTAGCGGTGTACGATTAATTAGACGGTGGTCGCCGGTCTCCCGGAGGTGGAGGGGGAGCGCCAGGGCGTGGAGGCCTTCCGTTTTCAATATGGGGAGGTGGTGAATGCTTATCTTGTGGCGGTTGGTGACCGGGATCGATTGTGAACAATATTTGTCTAACCAAGACGTCAAATTTCTGCACCTGTTCCGGTGTGCAGAGGTTTTTAACATTAATGAAATACTGGTATAAAATCGTTTCCAGTTCCGAATGTTTGTTCCCGATTTCGGCAATCCGGACAGCGTTTCCTAATGTGTCATCTGAACTTTCAATGAGTGTGCGGTGAAGATCTTTTTTTAGATCTCTGATGGCGCGTTGAAGCGCTTGGCTTTCTTTGAGAAATTCATCCTGAATTCGAATAAATTCCTTTACCTGCTCGTCGCTGAACTGGAGTTCTGTTTTCAGAAAAATGGTTGTTGCTTTGACCTTATCATCCATTTGGCCAGGGAATGGATGTTTTACTGGATGATACCGCCGGATCAGGATCGTAGTAATTGAGGAAATATTGATGATCACGAGCAATACGATGGCGAAAGTTGTAATCCGTTTCTTTGTAAAATAATTCATAATTAATTGGTTTCAGCATTAAAATAATTTGGGACACTTGGTACGGACAATCCATAAGTCTCGATCAGAGTTTCAAGGTTAGCGTCAGCAGTGGTTGTCTGCTCTCCAAGGCCGATAAAAACACCGATAAATATACCTGCCGATACGACCACTGGAGTTACTGCAAGATGTAAAATTCTCCATATCGGCTTTGAAGGTATTGCCATGGATGCAGATTCTTCCTGCTTCATGCGGTAAGTCAAACGGTCATAAAAGCCGTAGCGCGCCTGGATTTTGGGGAAATCGTCAAGAAGATCCATGGTCTTTTGAATTTCTGACTCGACGTTTAGGTTTTTATTCTTCATGGTTTTCCTGTCATTGTATATCTTTGACAATTCAAAATTAATTTACTTTCGGTATTTTCTCATAATTTTTTATAAAAATTACTGATTTTTTTCTGGAGGTTCACTTTTCCGCGATTGATCAGTGCTGTGACGGCCGACAGACTAAGATCCATAATATTCGCCACTTCCTGGTAACTGAGTTCTTCATATTTATTCAGTGTAATCGCTATTTTCTGATTGTTTGGCAGGCTTTGCATCGCTTTTCGCAATAGGGCCAGCCGTTCGGTTTTTTCCAGTCCCGATTCCGGTGTATCCGTTACTGCCGGTATCTCTTTCTCCCGGTGGTCCATTACAATGGCTTCCAGGCTTTGGATTACACGCCGGCGCTTTTGAATTTTTATGTAATTAAGGGATTTATTGACTGCAATTCGGTAAAGCCAAGTGGAAATTTTTGATTCGCCACGAAATTTATTAATTGACTGATAGGCTTCAATGAAAACATTCTGAGCAATGTCTTCAGCGTCTTGCTGGTTTTGTAAAAACCCAAAGCAAGTATTCACAATCCGGTCCTGATTCTTCTCCACGAGCCGCCGGAAAGCCGCCGGTTCACCGGCCTGTAGCTGTTTTATAAAGTTCAGATCACTCATTATCTGTCTTCAGAATCAACTGAATTGGGATTCACTTTCTATTTTACTGATTGATGAATTGCGGCCGCACCGAATAGCAATCGTGCAAAACTGACTGTCTGGAATCCTGCAGATTTTAAAATGGATGCCAATTCAATAGCATTATAAAAACGGGGAATAGTACTAGACAGGTACGTATAGCCGGCATCGGAACCAGAGATCAGACTTCCGATGGGTTTGACAAAGATTTTTATAAACAGGTGGAAGAGTTTGCGAATAACAAAGAATTTGGGTTGACTGGTTTCCAGGTTGATGAATTGACCGCCGGGTTTCAGTATCCGGTGAAATTCACGGAAGCTGTTTTCCAGGGCTTCCCGGTTTGTGTTGATATTGCGGGTAGCAAAGGAAATAGTAATCAGATCAAATGTATTGTCAGGAAAGGGCAGTTTATTAATATCGCTCAACGAAAGTTGGATTCGACCACCGTTCGGTTTTTTCCTGGCTTCGGCTAACATTGGCAGGGAGAAATCGGTGGCATAAACTTTTATAGCGCTGTCAGCGTGTTCTGCTAAATAATTTGCAGTTTCACCGGTGCCGGTGCAGACATCCAGCCAGTGTGTACCTCCCTGCCGGATAGCTATATTAACGGCTTTTTTGCGCCAAAGAATGTCGAAGCCCATTGTGAGAACATGGTTGACCAGTTCGTAGGTTTTGGGAACTTCGGCGAAGATTTTCTGGATGCCTTTATTCATGATCAACCTTTCCGGTGGCTAATTTATTGGTTATTAGTTCTGATGACCAGTAATTATTCATATCAATTCCGGTAAATATCAAACCCAACACTACTTATACTAACCTGTGGTACAATCCGGTAATTCTTTTGTGAAGTTTTTTCAGGTGTTGAATTTACAATGTAATTTGCCACAGAATACCCAACGATTGCCCCCAGGAACGTGTCGGAAAACCAATGCTGGTTATGATAAATTCGCGATGCGGCTACCAGCCCGGCATTGCCGTACCAGAAAACCTTCCAGCCGATATTATCCCAGGATTTAGCCATGACTGTAGATACTGCAAAACTGACGGTTGTGTGCCCACTAGGAAGTGAATGATACCGGTTTTCGGTTAAGTGAAACGGAGAGAAAAACAGTGGTGAATCGCTGGCATAGGGGCGTTTTCTCCCGAAAAGCACCTTTCCAATTCCTGTGATTGCACCGGAAAACAGGTAGGCTTCAGCGGCATTCAAACCAGCTTTCCTGATGGCCGGTTTCTGTGTTATTATTCCGAATGTATATATGCTTCCGGCCAGATACAGATCGTATTTGTTACCGTGAATTCTATCAATTTTGAACAGTACATTATGAATGGGATTATGATTATTCAGCGCCAGTTGTTGAATTGGTTTATCAATATTGAAAAACAGGATGGTTCCTGCCAGCGTTAAACCTGTGTTACGCCAATCTTGCCGGTCGAAATGGATTGGAGCTGTAATAATACCGATTCCAGTATGAATACTATGCTGGTAATCATCCCGGATGTAAGAAATGTCTCCGGCAATTCCTTTATTGAATAACAGTAATAAAATCAAAATTATTGTTGTGATTTGGGTATGATTTGACAGTCGTTTTATCATTATTTCAGTTTAAAAATTAATAGAAAAGGGGGAAGTTCCCTAATTGTAATCAGGATTATTGATTAGACACGCATGGCAATACAGATCCCGTCATCGATTGGTCCATGACCCGGGAGATGGGCAAATAGATTGGCCAAACGCCAGTTGGGACTTGTGGCGATTTCAATATTGAAAGAATGGGCTTCGGGTAAGGCTGTATTGTCTGCAATCAACAGGCCGCCGGGACGCAATAGGCGGTGGACATCGGGAAGTGCTTTGATGTAAAACTCTTTATCGATATCCATAAAGATCAAATCGAATTGCGGTCTTAATTCTCTCAAAACGCAGAGCGCTTCGCCGAAAACCAGTTCGATTTTATCCAATAGCCCCATCTTTTTAAAATTGTTTTCAGCCTGCTCTGCGATCGACATTCCATATTCAATGGTTGTGACTTTACCGTTATCAGGGACTGCATTTGCCAGAAATACCGTGGAATATCCGATTGACGTACCAAGTTCCAGAACTTTTTTTGCACCGGTGCTGTGGGTCAGCAGGTACAGCAATTCACCCACCACTGGTCCGACAATGTGAATGTTTTCCCGGGCAGCCTGCTCCTCCAGTTGAATTAAAAGGGGATCACGTTCGGGAATGAATTGATCAAAATAGTGATGAGGGTTCGAAATTATTTCCGACATAAATTGCTCCATTCATTTTATAATATATCTAATTGGATGGAGCCGGTCGCGCTTGGTTACGAATAGCGCTGAATATATAAATAAAACCAATCGTGCCGATGAAATTAACCACCGCATAGTAATGCAGAGCCAGGTTTTTTACGAATAGAATCACACAACTACTGAATAGTAGTCCGGCGATTCCACCGGTAAATGCCCCGAAACTGCTGCTGTTGCGACTGTATTTGCCCATAATAAACAGTGCTAGCAGAGGACTACCGAAACCGTTGACGATTTTGTTGGCGATTTCAAAAACGCTGCCGAAGTCTTTGATGTATAATGCCGTGACTGTGATCAGAACGCCCAGGATTAAAGTCAGAACTTGTGGTGAAATTTTCTTAAAGAAGGATAAATTCTGAAAATCAACAGAGAAAACTGTACTGCAAGAGTGAATTCCAGAATCGAAACTGGACATACTGGCAGCGATGATAGCGGTGATCATTAATCCGTTTATGCCGGGAGGAAGAGCATTCACGAACCGGGTAAAATAATTTATTGGTAACATTGAGTATTGAGGGATTTCTCCCTGCTGAATAAAATAGGCATGAATGGCTAGGCCCAGGAAACCCAGCAGTAAGATCGAAGCAATAGCTGCCAGGTAATTCAACGTAAAACCCTTCTGTGCCTGGGCCAGGTTTTTGGCGGTAAGGTAGCGCTGGATGACTACCTGATCGGCGCCATAGCGGGTCAGAAAGGCGATGAATGTGCCGATGATGGCACTCCAGAAGCTGATCCGAATCCGAGGATCGAAACTGAAAATCGTGACATCGAAGGGTTTGAATGGTTTGAGCAATCCGGCCGGTAATGCTGTCTGAATAATTCCATGGATTCCATCCGGTACCAGGTGGATTACAAATACCACCGATGCGATCAGACCGGTTATCATTACGATGAACTGTATTACGTCAGTCCAGATAACGGCGCGAATTCCTCCCCAAAATGTATAAAAAGTTGCAATGCTGCCAGTTATCAAGATCAGGGAGTTCAAAGAAATACCGGACATCCCGCTAAGAATCCGGCTGGGAATATATATGACGGTAGCGATCCATAGTATTCTCCACAGAACGAACATTAAAGCGGCCAGTTGACGAACCTTGCGGTCGTAACGGATTTCCAGGTATTCGTAGGCGCTGGTGATATTCAAGCCATGAAAAAAGGGTATAATGACCCGTTTCACCGGAATCGAGACAAGGTAAAATACCGGGATACTCATCAAAGCGTACAAACCATAACTGAGAACTTCGCCTGAAAATGCGGTTATGTTGATCGCACTGAACGCGGTTACCATGATGGAAAGGCCGACCGGTAACCAGCCCATTGAACGGCCGGCCAGAAGGTAATCGTCCCTGGTTTTTGTCTTATTATGAAATGTTAGCCCGATTATCAAGCTGAATGTGAAATATCCAATTAGAATGAGGAGATCGATCAGGCTCATATTATTTTAGAATCGGGGGACTTGGACCCTGAAGAGTATCATGGGTGATCTGGCTGAAATTGTATAATTATCTAAAATGCCCGGCACAATATAAGAGTGACCTTTTGAAATTTTTTCTTTGTTTTCATTGAAATTCCAGGAAAGGATACCATCGCCATTTATTATCAGAAATATCTCAATTTGATTGGCAGTATTAAAAATTTGTGAATCACCGGTTAATTCGACCCGGCTGATTTTAAATTCGGGAGTAAACACAGGGTATTCAAATTCCTTACCTGTCCGAACAGGTGAAATAATCTGAACAGGATTCGGTGTATAATCCAAGATAGTCATCAATGTTCGGGTATCCTGAAACTTTTTAGTCAGCCCAGCCCGGACGACATTATCGGAATTAGCCATGCATTCAATGATATTGCCCTTTATGTACGCATGGGGAATGCCGGGCGAAATCGCGATGGCTTCACCGGCTTTCAGGGTAATCATCCGTAATAAAAAAAGTGAAAAGAGCCCAACATCAGCACTCCCATATTTTTCCTGTGAATCCAAAAACAGGTTTTCCCGGAGGGAACGATGGGTCTGTTTTGATCGGAGACGTTTTGCCAGGGCGTTTACACTGCGTTGATAGAGTCCGGGTTTAGTCTGGGTCAAATGAATAAACGTCTGGTACATTTGACGTAATTGTTCGGATTGTTGTTTTCGGGACAGTTTACGAAGCGGGAACAGATCGGATAGAGCATCCCGTCCTAAAAAATCTGATATTTCAGGGTACTGTAAAACGGTTTTATGACATTGATAATAGGTTGCAAATCCTGCCAGCGCAGTCAATGAATCGAGAGCAATAGCCATTTCCGGTTTGTGATTTGTATCGGGATAATGCTTGCGATCGGTTTTGTGCAGTAAATCTGCCTGTCCTTTACTTGGGTGGGTCTGGATGGACAGGGCTTCCGCTGCGGATAAAACTTTGAATAAAAACGGCAATTTATTGTTGAATTGATCGGCTACACTTTTTCCAAGAATAAACTCTGGAAACCGGTGGATTAAGTCGTTCAATGAAACCAGATCATCTTCGATGTTGATTTTTGATGGGGCGCTGGGATGAGAGCCAATCCACAATTCGGCATAGTTGGTATTTTGTTCTCTATTAATGCCTAACAGCTGCGGAATATAGGCATTTGGTAGAGTTGAACCCCATTTGTAATGCTGAATTGTATTATGTAAACGAAGAGGTTTTTTTAGAAAATCATGCATTGGAAAGATCCTCGTGGGTATAAATTGTCAGAAAAACGATCAACCATAACTTGATTACCCGAATATACGCATTTATTTTAAAAATTTCTCAAGGTTTATAGAATGGAGGAAAGGGGTTGCTTTTTCAAACAACCCCTGAGGATCTATGTGGGTGTGTGGGTGTGCCATGCAATTAACAATTATTTTGATGATTATAAGTGAAAATAGTTGTCAGTATCTGATCAGGATTATGGCATCTGAACGGAAAACTTGTTATTTTAATGCGGTAAAAAAAGGGATGGTAAGCGGTGAATCGTAGTAAAAGGAAAATATTTCTGTTTCTGTTTGGTTTTCTTGCCCTGTTTTTCTTCCTTTTTTTAGTGTGCAGTCGGGATACCAAACAGAATTTTACCATTTACCGGGATGCAATTATCCGGGGCGACTCAACCCGGAAAGAGATTGCGCTGGTGTTCACGGGCGGTGATTTCAGTGATGGCGGCTGGCACATTCAACATGTTCTGGACAAGGAGAATATTTCAGCCGGATTTTTCTTTACCGGGGATTTCTATAGGAATGAAATAAATCAGGGATTAATCGAACAATTGGTTCGGGATGGTCATTACCTGGGGCCGCATTCCGATCAGCATTTACTCTATTGCAGCTGGGAAAAACGCGACTCTCTACTGGTAACGAAAAATGATTTTATCCAGGATATGCTGGCGAATTATTCCGAAATGGAACAGTTTGGAATAAGGAAAAATACCACACCATTTTTCATCCCGCCATATGAATGGTACAATGAAACCATTACTCATTGGGCGGAAGAGATGAACCTGGTTTTGTTCAATATGACACCGGGCACGCTGTCTCATGCCGATTATACCACACCGGATATGGCGAACTACCGCGATTCTGAGAGTATTTATCGTAGTATTTTTAACTATGAAAAAAAACATATAAACGGACTGAATGGTTTTATCCTGCTGGTCCATATTGGCAGTCATCCGAACCGGACAGACAAATTTTACCTGATGCTGAAACCACTGATCGTCGAATTGAAGAACCGGGGGTATAAATTTGTTCGGATTGATACACTCATTGGAATGTAGGAAACGCCATGGCCGTATATAGAAAACGAATACTGAAAAATTGCCGGTTGTACAATCACCTAGATGAAGCATTGGTGCATATAGTCATTAAGGATGGACGAATTCTGTCCATTGGTTCCGAACTGGAAGATGATTCATCCGAATGCATTGACGTTGCCGGGAAAATCGTTGCCCCGGGGTTTATCGATGTTCATATCCAGGGTGCCGGCGGTTGTGATGTGCTTGATGCATCGCTGGATTCGTTGAAAACGATGTCACAAACCCTGGCGCGTTTCGGCGTAACTGGATTTCTAGCGACAACGGTTATGAATCAGGACCAGGATAACAAACATCTTAAAATTTTGGCAAAACACTGGAAGGACGATTTGGGTTGTGCCCGGATTCTGGGACTGCATCTGGAAGGACCATTTATTAATCCTGAAAAGAGAGGCGGCATCGCCCGATCGGCGATTTATCCGACAACCAATGGCCGGCTGAAAGAGATTTTTGATATTGGCGGTGACAGTTTAAAAATGATGACAATTGCACCGGAACTAGAGGGTAATCAGTTTGTTATTGCTCAACTGATTCAGCGAGGATGTATCCCATCCTTTGGGCATTCCTGTGCAAACTATCAGCAGACAAAGGATGTTTTTGCTTGTGGAATCGATCATGTTACTCATATTTTCAATGCCATGCTGCCGTTACATCATCGGGAACCGGGACCGTTGTTGGCGATTCTGGAATCCAAAACGGTTTCCGTTCAGATCATCAGTGACGGCGTTCATCTTCATCCCCGGATTGTCCGATATCTATATCATTCAATTGGCATTGATCGTTGTGTTTGTATCACTGATGGCATTCAGGCGATTGGATTACCAGAAGGCAAGTATCTTTATAACGGCAAGGAATATATTTCAAAAAATGGTGCAGCCCGTTATGAAGATGGTACATTAATCGGTACAGCTCTGGCGATTAATGAAATTGGAGCCCGCTTTCAAAAGTTCACTAACTGCAATCTTGAAGAGGCAGTAAACAGCGTTAGCCTCAACCCAGCCCGGTTGTTAGGATTAGATGATTACAAAGGCAGTATCCGATTAGGAAAAGATGCCGATCTGGTGGTAATGACCCCGGATTTCACCGTTGATTTGACGATGGTTGGCGGTAATGTTGTTTTTAAAAGAAATGAGACCTAATTAAATAATTGAAATTTTAGTGTTGGACTGAATTAAAGAAGTACTATACATGGAAAAACCTACCAGGCAATTAGCCCTAAGCATATTTATCACCATATTTCTGACGATGAATACCTTTGCCACTGAAACCGCTGTAATCCGAATCAATCAGATCGGCTATTTGCCTGAAGAGGCCAAAACAGCAGTTATACTATCGTTAAAAAACCTGGACGAAAAAAAAATTGAAATAACTGTGTCCGAATCGAATACCGTGGTTTTGAGATCAGAATTAACGTCTTCTCAAGGTTCATGGGGTGAATTCGATTATTGCTATCGGTTTGATTTTTCCGATTTCGACAAACCTGGTATATACCAGATTAAAATTAATAAATCGAAAACATTATCCCGGGAATTTAAAATATCCGATGATGTCTATAACGGCTATGCTGAAAATATACTTGAATACATTCGCCAACAACGCTGCGGATATAATCCGTTTACCGATGAGGTTTGCCACAAGAAGGACGGTAGGACAATGTACGGCCCCATGCCGGACAGTACCTATATCGATGTCAGTGGCGGCTGGCATGATGCCGGTGATCACCTGCGTTACATGTTGACGTCGGGGAATACCATCTGCCGGATGTTGTTTGCATATTTGGAAAATAAAGACATCTTTGTTGATAATTTTAATGCACTTGGTCAACCTGGTGCCAATGGTATCGCCGACGTTCTGGATGAAATCAAATGGGGTCTGGATTGGATGTTGAAAATGCACCCGACTCAAGATCAGCTTTTTCACCAGGTAGCTGATGACCGGGACCATGTGGGTTTCAAATTACCCCATCTGGACACTGCGGATTATGGTTGGGGACCGGGCAGTTACCGGGTTGTTTATTATGCCACCGGGAAACCCCAGGGACTGTTTAAGTACCAGAATACTTCGACTGGAATCGCCAATCTTTCCGGGCGTTATGCTGCGGCAATGGCGATGGCGTATCGGGTCTGGAAAGAGGATCTGAAGGACGTTGATTTTGCGAATTGTTGTCTTAAGGCCGGCCTGGAAGTGTACGAAATGGGATTGAAACAACCGGGCTGTCAGGAGGGTACTCCATGCCGTTCCCCTTATCGCTATTCTGAAAATACCTGGGCTGATGATATGGAATGGGGCGCGGCGGAACTGTATAAAGTAACCCGGAATTCAAAGTACCTGCAGGACGCCAAAGATTTTGCCAATTTGATAAACACCAACTCCTGGATGGGCCGGGACACCGCCGATCATTATGAATGTTACCCCTTTATGAATATGGGACATTATGCGTTATTTGAAGTGACAGATAAAGCGTTTCAGGACACCTTGATCGATTATTATAAAGCCCAAATTGAAGCAGTAAAAGTCAGGGCTGACCAAAATCCATTCAACATTGGCATTCCCTTTATCTGGTGTTCCAATAACCTAGCCGCCGCTTTTGTCACTCAGTGTCTTTTGTACGAGAAAATGACTGGTGATAATCAATACCGGAAACTGATGACAGCGCATCGCGACTGGTTGCTGGGCAATAATCCCTGGGGCGTCAGTCAGTTTGTTGGTATACCAAAAGATGGTGTCACGCCACTTCATCCCCATACGCCAATGATCCCACACTTGAATCGATTGCCAATCGGTGGCTTGAATGACGGACCGGTGTATGCATCGATTTATAATAGTCTGAAAGGCATTCGTCTTTACGATGATGATGAATATGCCCAATTCCAGTCCGACTACGTCGTATTTCATGATGATCTGGGAGATTACAGTACCAACGAACCGACTCTGGATGGGACCGCCGAAGCCATTTATTTTTTCAGTTTGTTTGCGAATCTGAACCACTAAGGCACAAAATGACAATTAAAATAGTTCGGAAGGCCGAACTATTTTAAACATTATATATTCTTAGTGACTTAGCGTCTTCGTGATTGTCTATAAAGGACAGCGATAATATTCGAATGAATAACCGGTATTGTTCCAGTTATCAAACTTGCGAACGATGTGGCTTTTTTTCGTAAAATTCAGACTGACACCTTCCATGACATGCCCGGTCATATACAGGTAGCCTTTCCGACGTAATGTATTCTGGTAAACACGCTTAAGCATCTTGGCGAGACCAAGATTCCGCCGGTCTTTTTTAACGATGTAGGCATAGGTGTAAATCGTATCTCCTTTGCCAAGACTGTCATCGAATTGGGCCCAGGGCTCCTTGGCGAAGTTTTCAATCGGGGCACCGACGATAAAACCTTCGATATCATTTTTATATCGAATGATAAAGGGAAAGGTTTTTGGATAATTAAAGTATTTTTTTATAGAATTCCGGTTAAACCGGGCATTATGGCCAAAATTGTCGACCAGGGTTTCGGATATTTTCACAATAGTCCCATACTCCGATTCTCCGAGATGTTCCACCAATTCAATGGAAATTCCGTCGGGGGTGGATGCCAGAACCCGGCTCTGGGTTTCGGAAAGAGTTACTTCGAAAAGGTCACGTGTTTGTTGGTCCATATGCAATTGTAATATATGAATTATTTTGCATTTTCAGGAAAAAGTTTTTATCACAGGTCTAAAATCTTTAAATACCCAGCCATTTCGGTAATTGATAGAAGGATTTCCGATCAGTAACGTGATAGGTATGAATCCCGGACCGCTGAGCCGGAGTAATGTCAGAACTTTCCGAATCACCAACCATTAATACTCTGTCCGGGATGACGCTATGCATCTGTAAAATATGGGTAAATCCTAGAAGACCGGGTTTTACGAATTGGAGTTTTTCTCTTCGTGGTAATTCCAGATTACCGGCATTGGAAAATGTAAATCGCTTTTCAGGAGGAAAAAATTCAGACAGACCAAGGTGATTCAGAATCCGTTCACTGACTTTGCTGTTATTTGTTGTATAGAGAAACAGCAGGTAATGGTTCCTGATTGCCGAGATTGTATCGATTGTTTTCGGATCGGGTTTAATGTATTTAGCGACTTCGATCATCGAATCAATAGTGTCTTCAAATTCTTCAAAATCAACATCATAGAAATAAAGCAGTGTCAATGTACTCGTTGGTTTTCCATTGAGGATTGTCTGTAATTCAGCCTTTTTTCTTAAAAATTCCGACTCAATTTCGTGGCTGTCTCGACCTGTTTTGCGGGCCAATAGTTGAATCGCTGCCCTGGGATAAGCCTGGTCCATTTCGATGTTGACCTGGTATAATGTACCGTCCAGATCAAAAATAATCAGATCAAATTCTCGCTTCATAAATAATCCGGTTTCGTCGTATTTTTGTTAACGCCGCTAAGTTATCAAGATTATCCCTGGAAGCAAATAAAACAATGGTACAATTGGTAATTGGCTAACCTGAATTATTCACCGCTGAGTACGCTAATACCACAGAGAATTATTAATAAAAAATAAGTTAAATCAATAATATAGTGAGTATAAACATTACCGAAAAAAATCAAATAATTACCTCTGCATCCACTGTGAATTTGGCAGTTTATAAATTAAGCATTCTAAATAATATTGGCGTAAAACAGTATGCTTGTTCAGCATTTTTGAAGGTCATTTTTATGCGGATTCCTTATTGAATAAATCGAAAAAAACCTGTATCTTCCCGTGCTATGAATTACGAGCACTATTTCAAACACTGCATCGAGACAAAATCATCGTTTCTCTGTACGGGAATCGATCCAGATCCTGAGAAGTTGCCGGATGGTTTTTCCAGGGATGTTCAGGGGATTTATGAGTTCGTCCATGAAATTATTCAGGTAACCGCCGATCTTACGCCGGCCTATAAATTTAATCTCGCTTTTTTTGAATTGTGGGGCTGGAAAGGTCTGCAGATTCTGGAAAAATTACTTTCTGAAGTTCCCGGGGATATTTTGCTGCTGGCCGATGCCAAGCGCGGTGATATTGGAAACAGCTCAAAATTTTATGCAAAAGCATTGCTTGAGGAGTTGCCTTTTCATTCGGCGACAGTTAGTCCATACTTGGGTTCAGACAGCATTCGACCTTTCATTGAGAATGAAAACAAAGGGGCGTTTGTGCTCTGTGTGACATCCAACGAATCGGGCCGTGAACTTCAGGAGCATGGCGGTGAAAAACCGTTATATCTTAAAACCGCTGAAATCGTAGAGACATTAAACACCAAAAAGAACCTGGGGCTGGTGATGGGCGCAACCAAGCCGGAGCAATTACTGGATGTCCGGCGACAGTTCCCTGAGTTACCCTTTCTGATTCCCGGTGTGGGCAGCCAGGGAGGCGGAGTCGATACCGCTTTGGCGGTTTGCCGGGAAAATGGCTTTGGATTGATTAATGTTTCACGAGGGATTTTATACCCGTCGGAAGGAACATTTCCGAATAATGTTCGGGAACTTACTGAAAATTATAACTACCTGTTTAGCAATAAGGACAATAGATGAATCAGAAATCAAATATTGAAATTTTGGAAGAATGCGGAGCAATCCTACGGGGCCATTTTTTACTGACCTCCGGTCGCCATAGTGACACATATATTGAAAAATTCAAGTTGCTGCAGTATCCGTTATTGACGGATAAACTCTGCAAGGCGATCGCTGAGAATTTCGAAGATTCAAAACCCCATGTTGTCGTAGGCGCAGCCACAGGCGGCATTATTATCAGCCACGGGGTGGGACGGTTTTTGACGACTCGCAGTATCTTTGCTGAACGTGTTGACAAGGAACTGGTGTTTCGCCGCGGATTCTCAATCAAAAAAGGTGAAAGAGTACTGATCGTTGATGATGTTGTTACAACCGGCGGTTCGATATTTGAGTTGATTGACTTGGTGGCTAAAAATGGCGGTGTGATTATGGGAATTGGCACTCTGATTGACAGGAGTGCAGGGAAAATCGATTTCGGGTTTCCCCATTATTCATTGGTTTCGTTAGATATACCTTCTTATGAATCCGATAAATGTCCGCAATGTGCGAACGATATTCCGTTGACTTCCCGGGGTCGTACAGGTAAAAAATGATCTTCTGCAATCTGGGCAGCGGAAGCAAAGGAAACAGTACCTATGTTCAGGACGATGGTCCGGCATTATTGATTGATCAGGGATTCAGCCTGAAAAATCTGCTGGTCCGCATGGAACAGGTGTATCTTGATCCTGAACAAGTCGGAGCAATCCTGCTGACCCACGAACACTCCGATCACTTGGCCGGTGTGGGAATATTTGCCCGGCGTTATCATATTCCAGTATATATTACATCTGTGGCAAAAAAGAAAATCCTGGAAAAGATTTTAAAAAATGTAGATGTAGTTGAATTTACTTCCGGTGATGAGTTGGAAATTGCCGGGATGAAGGTGAAAACATTTCATATTCCACATGATGCCGCCGACCCGATTGGACTTGTAATTACCGGGGAAAATCATCGGGTTGGAATTATGACGGATATTGGTAACGAAGTCAAGTATTTGCGGGAATATCTGAACAACCTGGATTTGTTGTTTTTAGAGTCCAATCATGATGTATTTATGCTTGATAACGGGCCATATCCCTTATGGTTGAGAAAGCGCATTAAAAGCCGTGTCGGGCACCTGTCCAATGAACAGGCGGCTGCGGTTTTCAAACAACTGGCGCTTGACGGCCGGTTGAAACATCTGATCCTGGCCCATCTCAGTGAACATAATAATACACCGGATCTGGTGCTGGAACAATTTCGACATCTGGTCGATAAATCAACAACCAGATTGCAAATGCATGTGGCAAATCAGCATAAACCGGGTTTGAAAATTAAACTGTAGGAAATAAAATGAAAATTCAATTCATTCTTGTGTTTTTGTTAAGTGTTACGGTCGTTTTCGCGGGATCACTTTCCAAAAAAGAAATCGACGATCTCAACCGAAAGGTTCAAATCCTGCCCGATGTGGCTATCTTTCCTGATGATGTGGTTGTCATCGAAACCATTTTTGGTGAGATTGTCTTTGAATTTTTTCCCTATGTGGCGCCTATCCACGCCATGAATTTCAAAAAACTGATTTCGGTAGGTTATTTCGACAGCACTACCTTTCACCGGGTAATACCGGGTTTTATGATTCAGGGAGGCGATATTCTAAGCCGGGATGATAATATGTATAATGATGGAACCGGTGGGCCGGGATATACGATTCAGGCGGAATTTGGGAAAAAACATGTTCGTGGGTCTGTGGCATCTGCCCGGATGGGGGACCAGGCCAATCCCGAGAAGCGTTCTAACGGCAGCCAATTTTATATTTGTGTCCAGGACCAGCCTTATCTTGACCAAATGGGTTATACCGTGTTTGGTCAGGTGATCAAAGGTATGGACGTGGTTGATAAAATTGTCAAAGTCCAACGAAACAGCCGGGATCGGCCCGTAAAAGATGTGATCATGAATCGCGTTTATATGAGTAAAAAAAGCAAGCTGAAATTAGATTGAAAACGAAATCAAAAGTTGGACTTGCGCTTGGTGGTGGCGGGGCCAGGGGATTGGCCCATGTCGGTGTATTAAAAGTGTTGGAAGAAGAACAAATTCCCATTGATATCATCGCCGGAACTTCGATGGGTTCGATCATCGGAGCTATGTATGCTCAGCATCCGAATGTAAATGCCTTAATTCATAGGCTGGAAACCTTCTTTTCGAGCCAGGATTATGATTCTCTTGGGCTGAAGTACATTGTACCGAAAAAAGAACAAAATCCCTCGTTTTTAAGTCATCTGGTCAAAGATGTAACCCAGCGGATTGTGATCAATATGGCGCATTCGCGAACCGGTGTTATTAAAACTGAACGTCTTGCGGAAGCCGTGGCATTGCTGATCGATGACGGTGATATTGAAGACACTAAAATTCCTTTTGGCTGTGCTGCGACGGATCTAAACGGTGGACAAACTGTCCTTTTTCAAAAAGGCAACATACGGGAAGCCGTAACGATCAGCTCCAGTATTCCCGGTTTTATATCACCTCATAAATGGAATGGTCGTTACCTGACTGATGGCGGTGTGACGGCGCCGGTTCCCATCGATGAAGCCCGGGAAATGGGCGCCGATATTGTCATCGGGGTCAGTGTGGATGCAAATATGCTGAAAGATTTGGAAGATCCCAATATTCTTGATATTATTTCGAGGGCAGACCAGGTGCGGGGAAAATACTTGACCCGCCTGCAGCTGTCGGCGGCAGACATACAGATTCATCCACACATTGAAGATGTCCATTGGAGCGAATTACTGCGTTATCGTGAATTTATAGATTCGGGAATGCAGGAAACCCGGGAAAAATTATCCCGGATTCGTAACATTTTACGCAAGAAGAACTCTATATTCAGAAAACTGTTTTATTGAATAAGGGTGAAATATGAAATTTAAATTCAAGGTTTCGTTGCTGATTGCTTTGGTGGCACTGTCGTTTGTGTTTATTAATGCACAACCGGAAATTCTGAAAATAGACAGTTATCTGGCGACTAATGGCGTGTACGCCGGAGGTGAATTTCAGATTGCAGTTGTGCCCCGACTGATCGAACCCTGGCATATCAACTCCGCCACGCCGGAAGATGAGTTTGTCATTGCCACGGAATTGCGGATACCGGAATCGGAAGATTATAAAATCAGCAATATTCACTATCCGCCACACAAAATGAAGACCTTTGCATTTTACGATGAAGCGTTAGCCGTATATGAGGGTGACATTGTTATCATCGTAACGGGGAAAATTGCCAACGGTGTTTCTGGAAGCGTCAATCTTAGTGGAAATCTTTTTTACCAGGGATGTAATGACCAGGTCTGTTTGCCTCCGACTGGAACCCCTTTCTCACTGGGAATTCCGATTCTGGCCAATTCGGAATCCGTTCAGTTTCAACATGTAGAATATTTTGAAGGAATGGTCATGAGTGATAAATCATCCTCTGATACCTTCGATGTTGGCAATTCTTTTGCCCGAAAGGGTATCATCGTTACATTTTTGTTGATATTTTTAGGTGGTTTGGGCCTGAACCTGACGCCCTGCGTTTATCCGCTGATCCCAATCACGATGAGTTATTTCGGTGGGCAAACAACCGGGAAATCAGGAAGACGGCTGCTTCTGGCAATTCTCTATGTAATCGGCATTGCGATCGTAAATTCGGCGCTGGGAACTTTGGCGGCCTTGACCGGCGGATTATTGGGTTCATTTATGACCAATCCTGTCGTATTGATAGTCATTGCCGGAGTTCTGATTGCATTGTCCCTGAGTATGTTTGGCGTATATGAATTTGGAGTACCATCCTTTTTAATGAACATGGGGGGCGGAAGCCGCACCGGCTATTTCGGCGCGCTGATCATGGGACTGACCATGGGAATTGTAGCAGCGCCGTGTATCGGTCCGTTTGTCATCGGTCTGTTGACCTATGTCGCATCCACAGGTAATCCGTTTATAGGCTTTAGCATGTTCTTTACCCTGTCCCTGGGCCTTGGAATTCCGTTTATTTTTCTGGCTTTCTTTTCAAGCAAAATCGACAATCTGCCACGGTCCGGTGAATGGATGGTGGGCGTGAGAATCATTTTCGGATTGATCATGGTTGGAATGGCACTTTACTTTGTCCATCCGCTGATACCGGAAAAAGTATATTCTGTTTTATTCCCGCTATACCTGATCGGTTCAGGAATTTATCTGTTGGTTTTTAATAAATCCGGAGAGAAAACCAAAGGATTTTTAGTATTTAAAAAATTGATTGCCATTGTGGCAATTATCCTGGGTACATGGTCTCTAAAACCCAATAGCACTTCGGCAGAAGAGATGGCATGGCGACCGTACCAGGAAAACGTTTATAAAAACGCTATTAAATCAGGCAAACCGTTAATTATCGATTTTTATGCTGACTGGTGTATTCCCTGTAAGGAAATGGATAAATTGACATTCACTGATCCTGGTGTTATTACACTCAGCGACCAGTTCAATTTGTTGAAAGTGGATTTGACTTCAGCGGCCAGCCCGGAAGTCATTCATCTGAAAAATCAGTTCAATATCAAAGGGGTGCCCAGTATTTTGTTTATCGATAAAAATGGGAATGAACTTTCCGAACTGCGAACGTTGGGCTTTGAGAAACCGGAATTGTTTCTAGCCAGGATGAATAAAACATTATCGAAATAATAATGATATATACCAAAGGAGTTTTTTATGAAGAATAAATACTTTTTACTAATGGTTGCCTTATCTGTTATGGCATTTTGGAGTCTGGCCTGTGGACAGAAAAAAGTGGAGCCCACGGGTTCGATTGGTTCCGAAGCTGCTGAATTTTCGTTGATTAACCTGGTTGGTGAAGAGGTCACTCTGGATCAGTTCAAGGATAAAATCATTATGTTGAATTTCTGGGCCATCTGGTGCCCTCCATGCAAAGCCGAAATCCCGGATTTCATTAAAATGTATGATAAACACCAGAAAGACGGGCTGGAGATTATTGGTGTGGCTTTGTCTTCGGGCAGTGCGGATAATATCCGGCAGTTTGTGGAAAAGTGGAAAATCAATTATCCGATTTTGACAGGTGATGAAAAATATCTTCAGGATTTGGCCAATCAATACGGCGGAATCCGGGGAGTACCGACAACATTTCTGATCGATCGCAAAGGAATTATCCGTCAGAAATGGGTTGGCGCCCGGACAGAGAAAGTCTTCATGGCGGAAGTGGAAAAATATCTATAACCGCTAAGACACAAATACCTAATAAATGTTTCGTAGGGGCACAGCATACTGTGCCCTGAACTTTGTCTTATTTTTTCTTCTCGGAAATCGCTAGAATTGCAGGCAGAATTGTCACTGTTGCAAACAGGCACATGCCTACCCCGATGAACAGTGCCAATCCCATACTTCCGAATCCCCGATAGGTGGCAAAGACCAACGATCCAAACGCCAGCATCGTCGTCAATGATGTGATAATAATCGCCTTGCCGGTTGAACGGAAAACTACATTCATGGAACCCGGTCCCTCGATTTTGTAGCGATGCAGAACATGCACACCATCATCAATGCCAATGCCCAGAATCAGCGGAATGGCAATGATATTTAACAGGGTAAAATGAACCCCGGTAAGCCCCATGAATCCCACCATCCAGATCAGCGCTACCGTCAGGGGCAGCATAGCAAACAGTGCGTCTTTCACGGACCGGAAGTCAATCATTAAAAAGATGAAAACAACCACGAGGGTCAGAATCGATGCCCGACGTCCGTCTTGACCGATGATTTTGAGCATGTAATAGAACATTGGCGGGGTTCCAGAAACGCTGGGAGATACATCCAGAACTTCTTTTGTGAAAACTTCCAAATAGTCGATATTCCAGACATTGCCCTTTGGATAGAGAGTAATCAGGAAGCGATCTCCCTTTTCGCTGATGAATTTATTCCGGATCATTGGCGGTAGCATGTTCCGGGTAATGGGGGTATCATCGGCCATCTCCAAAACCATGTGTTTATACGCGCCGGCAAAATCACGGTTCAGGATCATGTACCGTTTTAATTGCGGGGTGACCAGGTTGATTTGTTTGATCAGTCGGGTCAGGTTTCCGACAAAATCCGGCTTTTCAGGATTGCCGACCAGGCGGCTGGCTTTATCATCCACCTGGTCCTGACCACCCTGGAATGCCAGGTCCTGCAGCTCGATGATATTGTTTTCCAGACGACGCAGCTGTCCGGTGAATTGCCCCAAATCGTTGCTGGAAAAACCGGTCTGGATTTTTGTATCTGCCATGATATCGTAAATCCGGCGAACTCCTTCCTCACGTTCTCTCTGCTCATCCATAGTCGGTAGGTAGTCACTAATGGATTCTACATAGCTGATACTGGATTTCTCTTTGGCTGCTTCAGTGAGTTGGTAATTTTCCTCCAGAGACTTGGCGGTCATCATGGTGACATCGGAGGAAAAATTGAATTTATCGATGACTTTATCATTGAGGATAATCGATTCAAGGCCTTCAGGCTCCATGTTGAGATAATTGTAATCCATGGTTACCCTGGAAATCATAATCCCGAAAAACACGGTTACAATTAACAATGTTATCAGCGAAATTTTCCAGCGTTTGAAGATGCTTTCACTGAAATTTCCGATGGCGGCATAACTGACGTCTTTCGGATTTTTGATGACTTTTCCGCGCCATAGGCGGTACCGTTCCCGGATCATCAGCATGGTCGGCAAAGTGATTAATGTAGAAATCATTAAAATGATCAAACCCAGACCGCAGACCAGACCGAATTCGGAAAGACCGCGGCTACGGCCGATCATTAATGTTAAAAATGCGGCGGAAGTGGTCAGTCCACCGGTAATAATACCGGTACCGACTTTTTTTAATGTATCGATGATTGCGGTTTTTGGCTCGATGCCTTTATTGGTCAATTCAGAAAAGACCGAAATAATATGGATCGAGAAATCGATACCCAGCCCGACAAGCACCACCGCCATCATAGCGGTGAACATATTCAATGTACCGACCAGTAGGTAGGAGATGCCCATGGCCCAGATCAGCCCGATAATCAGGTTGATCATTGCCAGCAACGGAGCGCTGAGCATTTTAAATGTGACAATAAACAGAATCAGAACTGCGATCAGTGCCAGAACAGTTAGAAGCATGGAGTCTTCCAGACCTGCGACCATTTCGTCCCGACCGAGGGCCATCCCGCCAGCCAAACCGGCAGTGACCTTATAATCCGGTGCTTCTGATTTAACCAGTTCTTCCAGTCCGTTGATGACTGGCATAACAAAATCCATTTCCATAATGTTAAATGTTGGTTCGACCATAATAATCAGCATTGTACGGTCTGGTGAAATCGTATAGGGTGTGCCGATGGTAATTGCGTTGGCCGCCGCCTCTGCATAAGCCGATTCGTACTTGGGTTCGTACAGTGCTTTGCCGATTTCATCTACCCAGGTTTCAATACCGTCCAGAAAACGCACGGCGTTCTGTTCCCGTTGAGTGGTGGAAAGTTTCTCGTCGGATTGAATATATTCCTTTTCCAGGCTGTTGTTCAGATTTGTCAGGAAAGGCAGAAGGTTGGGATCGGTGAAAATCTCTTTTGTGTTCTTCAGGTCTTTCGGTTTGATCAGCATCAGACCGTGTTTTTTCATGAAATCCACTTCCATCTTGTAATCCACACGATCGATGTAGCTGCCGTCGAATTCAATTTTTCCGGCTTTTACCTTAGCCATGGCGGCTTGATGTTCTTTTTTGACCTTTGCCGATGCATTGTTGGCAACCCATGCATCGAAGTTCTTAATCATCGGCGTCACATGTTCCGCGTAACGAATCATATTGTCGGCGGCACCTTCCACGACAACAAAGATTGTCGATGCGCCGTTAAACTCTTTAAAAATATAGTTAAATTCATCAACCATGGGATCATTTTTCGGTAGAATATCCGTCAGGTTCATGGACATTTCCAGGTTTTCTGACAATGCCCCGAAAATCAGGGTTATTACAACGATTCCCAGTAGCATCCACCAGGTTTTTTCAGCGGCTAAATGCCCGATTTTTTCCAATAATTTCTGTCGCACGTTATTCTCCTAAAAATAATTATTAAAAATATGCCCGAATCCGGAAACGGGCACCAAATTCCTGATAACCATATTCGTCGGTATTGTCCCCAATAAACCAGGAACCAAGAATACTGAGTTCTACATTCTGGAAAATCCGGTAGATCAGCTGCGGTGCAAACACAGCGCTTTTATCGTCCAAGTTGACAATTCCGAACGCACTGATGTCCAGCAAATCGCCCAGCGGATACATGGCCAGTGCAAAGAGATAATTCTGATTCAAACTCTTACGTTCTCCTGAATAATAGACCAGGTAATCATTGATATTGGTTTGACCGGCTCTTGTGCCCAGATCGCTGTGGTAAAATTCGGTCAGCAGGTAAAGGGAATTCACAAAAGTATAGTCAGCACCGATGATATATTCATATTTCAGATCGTCTCTGGTATCCAGGCGATGAGCGGCCAGTTCGGAGCGGATACCCATACCAAAAAGTTCACCCTCTAGATTAAATCCGTAAAGATCATGACATTTAGTAGTGACTCCGAGCAGTCCGGTTTGGGTCAGTTGGCTACGGCTGTACACTGTTGATAGATCAAACATGCTGATACCGGTTTTTAATTGATAATACTGTACGGTTTCGTTCCAGGAATTTTCGGGCTGGA
>CAZAKB010000015.1:0-2077 GCA_964485475.1 uncultured bacterium | reverse complement strand
CCGGTTTTTAATTGATAATACTGTACGGTTTCGTTCCAGGAATTTTCGGGCTGGAGGATTCCGCTCAGGGTTGTTCGATAACCGAAAGGGACAGATAATTTTATCGCTGAAATCCCGGTGTTTTCATAAGTCGGATCCATAAGATCTTTCAGGTTGAAAATATCCGTTGGGTTCCAGGCGTAACCGACACCGGGAGAAATTTGCTGTTTTCCCAGAGTCAGATCAAACAGATCATGATGACATTGCAGAAACATATTATCGATAAATAATGAGTCTGAAAGGGTATAGGGAATATAAGATAACGTGTCCAAACCGGACATATCGATATTTGATACGATCGGCCAAAAGCCTGAATCGATAAAATCTAAAAAGTTCAAATCTCTTTGACCGTAATATTGGGTGTAGATCACATTGGCACTGATTCGGATATTTTCCGAAGGGCTGGTGTCGAGGTCGAGACGCAGTTTATTGTATCCGTAGAAAATTCCTTTGTCCGAAACCTTGCCATAATCCGCTTCGCTTTCGTAATAGCCAAACCAATCCACTTCGGCAAACAGGGAAGAGCTCAGATAAGCGAGCAGAATGATTTTTTTTAACATAATTATTGTCCCGCTTATTTCTTTAAGTTGCGTTCGGTAAAATAGAATTTATCGAATTCCACGTCATAAGTTATACTGGTATATTCCATGACGGTTTCGGTCTTATCCAGGCGATTGCGCATGGTCATTTTCATGGGCGTTAGAATCCCTTCGATCGTTACAATATTTTCCAGGTAAAGGGATTTTTTTAAGATATTATTTTCATCATAATAATCGATTTGAATGGGGAAGAAATCTTCCAGGCGAGCAAAACAGATCATTTTTTTATAGGAATTATCATCAGATTTCGATTGAAGTTCCAGCGTATAACACTTTTCCCGGTCGATTTTTTCGATACCTTTTAATACTGGCGTATACTCGTCTTTCCAACTGTCGCCGGAACCCATATCTTCGTAAGTAAAGTCAGAACCTTCGAATTTCTGATTCTTGGCGCTGGATGCCAGTTTGCGAACGCGGTCGGTGCGGCGATTGTACATCCAGATATTATCGGAAAAACCGGTCATCAGCATGGCATTACCTTTGACCCGGGAGGGCTCCAGATAGCGCATGAGTGACGATTCGCCGCGGTTGCCCATGTAGGTTTCGTATTTAAATGTCCGCTTATCACCGGAAGTTGTGACAATCGTTTGCTCCATAACACCTTTGGCATTTTCGGGATTCATCAAGTCGATGATTTTATTCAGGATTTCGGGACCACCTGGATCCGTAGCAGAAAGAGTACTAAAAAGGACCACACAGTATAGTAACAGGCGTTTCATGTCATGCTCCCTGGGTGTTGGATTTAAGTAAGCCGTGCAGGAATAATTCTTTCGTGATTGTTTTTAATTTTTCTTTATCATAATGGTCACGGTTAATGAAATAATGCATGCCAATTCCATCCAGGGCGGCGAAGATTATAAATGTCACATGCTCTGAATCGAGTGGCTTAAAAACCCCGGCACTGATGCCTTCATCGACAAAGGGCTTGAAAAGATTATACATATCTCGTAGAATTCTGGCGAATGAGAGCTTGTCGCCACCCAACATTTCGTCCCGGAAACCCTGCAGAAAAATCTCCAGGAAAATCAGCCATTCCGATCTGTGATCACCGGACAAATGCTCATCCAGATAATCGTAGGTATAATCGAACATCATTCCGATTTTCTGAACCGGATCTATTGGCATAGCGGCCAGCTGTTCATAGCCTCCCATCATCTGGATAAAAAAATCTTCAAATACAGCGATAAAGATATCATCTTTACTATTGAAATATTCATAGATTGTGCCCTTGCCGATACCGGCTTTCGACGCGATTGTGGCGATCTTACCGTTACTGACGCCAACTTCAGCGAAGACCTGAATCGCGGCCTTGATGATCCGCTGGCGTTTATTTTCGTCCTTTGGCAGTGGAACCATTATCACTCCTTTTTTCAATTATGACCGACTGGTCGGTCGGTAATATAGCAGGGATATTTTAAAAAGGCAAGGGAAAAGGAAAC
>CAZAKB010000014.1:19117-37731 GCA_964485475.1 uncultured bacterium | reverse complement strand
CAACTGGATTCAGAAAAAGATGCAGTATCTGTCCAACCGCTATCATGGAATCGACGGTAATAATGTTGACCCGAAGGATAAAAACGATCTGCAAGCCGCTCGTGATCATCTTTGGCGGGGGATGTGTAACTGTGCTTATTGGCATGGTATTTTTGGCGGACTTTACCTGCCCCATCTGCGGCATGCTCTGTACGTGGAATTACTTAAATGCGAACGGCTCCTGAATAAATTTGAAAAGCGTCCTGCTTTCCATGTGGCGGAACTGGATATTGATATTGATGGAGACAATGAACTGCTGATCACTTCCGAAAATATCCTGACCGTGTTTGCTCCTCATCGGGGCGCCATGATGACGGAGTTGTCACTGCTGGACAAATCCTTTAATGTCTTGAATAGTCTGAAACGTTACCGGGAAGCCTATCATCGTAAAGTATTGGAAGCCAAATCGGATTCCGCCAACGGCTCAATCCATGACAACGTAATGGCCAAAGAAGAAGGACTTGAAAACTACCTGAAATACGATCAGTATCCACGGAAAAATCTTCTGGACCATATCATTAATCCGACGGTTACATTTGATCAATTCCGCAATGGCGAATACTTTGAAGATAGTGACTTTATCCAGGGAATCTATGACCGGTCGGTAAACCAGAAGCAGAAGACAGTTCGTTTCAAAAGGGACGGGTGGGCAAACTGGCAAAAATTTCGGATCGAGAAAACGATTGGCTATGAAAAGTCCGTATTAAAAATCCATTATCGCTTGATAAATACAGGTGATAAGGAAAACAGCTTCCGCTTTGGACCGGAATTCAATTTTGCCATGCTGGGTGGTAATACGCCGGACCGTTATTATATGGCGGATGGAAAAAAACTGGAAAATCCAGCGCTGAATAGTCATGGCATTTTAACCGATATCTCCTCGATGTCAGTGGTTAATGAATGGGATAAATTCCGATTAACATTGAAAGCAGATACTACCGATGAATTCTGGTATTTTCCGGTGGAAACCGTTTCGTTATCTGAAGCTGGATTTGAACGGGTGTATCAGAGTTCGGTCATCGTTCCTACAATTAATGTCAGCCTGAAACCGGGTGAAATCCGGGAGTTTGATCTGAACCTGATTGTTGAAAATCTATAAGTGATTGCGATCACGATGAAAAAATAAACCCTGCGGGAAACCGCGGGGTTTTTTATATTTATACAGTACAAAAGAAAGCATCATCTATGCTTACGGAGCTTAAAAATGCCAGGCAAGTCAACGGAGAACCCTTTCGCCGTTGGTTTACCGATGAGTATTTCGATCTGATTGTTTGGCAAACTCCGGAATATACAATAGTGGCATTTCAATTGTGCTATGACAAAGGACCCGGCGAAAAAGCCCTGACCTGGCAGCAGGCAGGTGGTTATACACATAAAGGTGTTGATGACGGTGAAGGCAGGGAAGGATATCATAAAATGACCCCGATTCTCATTCCCGATGGAAGTTTTGAGCGGGATCCGATTTTACAGCGTTTTTTTGATGCCAGTTATTCGATAGATCCGGTCGTAAGAGCGTTTGTGATTGAGCGTTTAAGTGATTACTCCAGCCGGGAATCAATATAGTTAATCGGAAGAAACTCTTCTTCGCAAATTCGGATCGAGTTCCATTTTACGTAAGCGAACTGTCATGGGGGTTACATCCACCAGCTCATCTTCGGCAATAAATTCAATCGACTGATCCAGTGTCAGCATGCGTGGCGGGCGCAGGGTAATGGTTGCATCGGCAGCGGCAGCCCGCATGTTGGTCAGTTTCTTTTCTCTGGTGATATTGATGTCCAGGTCTTGCTGACGGTTTCGTTCGCCAATAATCATCCCGCAATAGACCTCGGTACCGGGACTGATGAACAATTCGCCGCGATCGACCATACCAAAACTGGCGTAGGCGGTTGCTCTGCCACTGCGATCGGCCACGATTGCTCCGGACTGACGCTGGGGAATTGGTCCAAACCAAAGTTCGTAACTCTCAAAAAGCGTGTTCATCACGCCGGTTCCCTTGGTTTCTGTCAAAAACTGACTACGAAATCCAATCAAACCACGGGTGGGAATCAGAATTTCCAGGTTGACCCGCCCGTGACCGGGATTGATCAAATTTGTCATACGGCCTTTGCGCCGAGACAGGCCTTCGGTGACGACACCGATAAATTCATCAGGAACATCGATAAATACCCGTTCGACAGGTTCATGCTTTTTCCCGTCGATAATTTTGGTAATGACCCGCGGTTTGGATACCATCAGGGCGTAGCCTTCGCGCCGCATGGTTTCAATCAGCACTGCCATTTGCAGTTCACCACGACCGCATACTTCAAATACATTGGCCCTGTTTTTGACCGGTTTGATCCGCATTGAGACATTGCGCAACGTCTCCCGTTCAAGCCGCTCTTTCAATTGGCGGGACGTTAGATAGGTAGATTCGTTACCGGCAAGGGGACTGGTATTCACATAAAACAGCATTGAAATAGTTGGCTCGTCGACCTGAATCCGGGGAAGTGGAATCGGATTTTCAGCGGATGAAATGGTATCACCGATATGGATATTCGGGACACCGGCTAATGCGATAATATCACCGGCTTCGACCTTTTCCGCGCTGGTTTTTTTTAACCCTTCAAAAGTATATAAGGCTGAGAATTTGATGTTGTTTACAATTGTAGTTTCGCAACACAGCGAATAATTGCGGTTCATTTCCAGGTGACCGTTACTTATGCGGCCGATAGCGATTTGACCTACATAGGGATCATAATCCAGGTTTGTGATCAAAAATTGAGTCGTTTTGTCATCATCCACAAGCGGTCCGGGAATCGTTTCAACAATGGTTTCAAACAAAGGCTGCAGGTTTACGGAACCGTCATCCAGGCTGCGATGGGCTTCACCTAACTTAGCCTGTGTGTACAGAATCGGAAATTCGATCTGCTCTTCACTGGCGCCCAGATCGATAAAAAGATCATAGACTTCATTGATTACTTCCTTAATGCGGGCGTCTCGGCGGTCGATTTTGTTAATCACCAGAATCATGGACAGCTGTTTGGCTAGCGCTTTTTTCACAACGAACCGGGTCTGAGGCAGCGGACCTTCGCTGGCATCGACCAACAGGATAGCACCATCCACCATGTTCAGGCCGCGTTCGACTTCGCCGCCGAAATCCGCATGCCCGGGAGTATCGATAATGTTGATTTTGGTACCTTTGTACCATACCGCTGTATTTTTTGCATTAATTGTTATCCCGCGCTCCCGCTCCAGGTCCATATTGTCCATAACCCTGGTTTCAACATGCTGGTTTTCCCGGAAAATGCCGCTCTGCTTGAGCATGCCATCGACGAGCGTTGTTTTGCCATGATCTACATGGGCGATGATAGCAATATTTCTGAATTTATCTTTGCGCATTTAATTTGAATCCTTTCGAAATTACGAGCCGCAAATATACAGGATAAAATCAGATTATCCAACGATATAAAGCGATATGACGATGTCTTTTCTCTGGTGAATCAGACCATAAACCTCTAAATTGCCGCCCATGAAAACCGAGTTTAGAAAGCGTTACTATCATACTATTTTTGCACCGTTTAAAGACATCGTCTTTATTTTAGGGAAGATACCACTGATGATTCGAAACCGTATAAATGGTTGGGTAAGATCGGATTTTCAGGAACGCCTGATGATGGCAGTGACAGCAGTAAACGGATGCCGCTACTGCAATTACTATCATACCCGGGTCGCACTGAGGATGGGCTTTGAACCGGAGGAAGTCAAAAATCTTTTAGCGGGTGAGATTGATAATCCCGATCCCGATGAAGTCAAAGCGCTGCTCTACGCCCAGCATTGGGCCGAATCCAATGGCAAACCCGACAGTGATCTCCGTGATCAGATAATTGATTATTATGGCCACAACCGGTCAGCGATTATCGAAACCATTCTTCGAATGATCCGGTTTGGGAATTTATCGGGGAACACATTTGATTACCTGCTGTTTTGGATTTCTGGCGGACGCCGGGGATAATAAAAAAGGGACACATTGCTTTGTGCCCCTTTTTTAACATTTAAAGACTAATTACTTCATTAAGATACATTTTCGGATAGAATGAAATTCTCCGGCATCAAAGCGATACAGATAAATTCCAGTGCTGTAGCCCGAAGCATTCCATTTGATCGTATGGTTACCGGCCTGTTTTTCACTATTAATCAGAGTTTCGATCAGGTGACCATTCAAATCATAGATGGATAGATTTACTTGTTGCCGGGCTGGTAATGCAAATTCAAATGTGGTTGTCGGGTTGAAAGGATTGGGATAATTCCGGTATAAAGCAAATTCCGTCGGAAGAACAGATTCATCGATCGCGGTAAAGATATTGGCATGAGCAACACTAACAACATCACTGCGATTTCCGTGAATATCGACAGCAATAACTTGATAATAGTAATCACCACCACTGGGAATGGCCAAATCCGTGAAAGTTATCTGATCGGTAATAGCTATCTGTACATTGTTTTCCATTGTTACCGTATAATCCCGTGAAATGATATAGTAGTCAAAGTCCGGTTCAGAAGATGCTGTCCAGCTAAGGTCAACCGAAACTCCGTTGATAGTCGCGTTCAAAGTGCCGATAGGGGCAGGGGCAAGATTATCCAAAGAATATCCGAGAACAGGTATATCATAGTAATAATTATAATCGATAATTGCCATAACATAGAAGTAGTATCTGAATTCATTGTTGACATCACCGGAATCTGCAACAGTGCTAAATGGAATACTGTAACTGCTTGCACCGGTTGCCGGAATTGATTCAAGTATCGTAAAAACAGTATCGCCGTACATCATAACATATACGTCATATCTATCGATTCCGTTTGCTGGCAGGACATCATGACTGCTGGCAGTAAATTGAATCAACAGCTCCCCACCTTCGTCATTTGGTACATCAATGATTGTCAAAATGGGTGCGGGATTGCTGTTGGGAATTGATATAAAGTTATTTCTTCTTAATGTGTCGGTTGTGACACCATCACTGGCGATCAATGTAACTGAATAACCCCCGACCTCCGTATAGGTAAAACTCGGGTTTTGATTGGTAGCATCAATAACATTGTCCCCGTTAAGATCCCATGCCCAGCTCTGGATCGGATTGCCTTCCGGTATCTGGAAAGAAAGATCGGTAAATTGAACAGTCAGCGGAACCGTGCCGGTTTGAATATCAGCGGAAAAATCAGCAACTGTACCCCAGTTCTTATAAGTGATAAACGTTTGCTCACTGGAAATCCAGTAATTTATCCCGGTATCCCATTCCTGATAGAGTATTTCAATGATATTAAAATCGGCATCAAATGTAAATACTTTTTTTTCTGTATATTGCCAGTCGGTAGAAGCCCAACGTTGCCATTGAATCCCATCGATGAGATTATTGGCGTCGATATGATTCTGTTGGCGTTGATTGTTGGTCCATTCATAGGATCCGTTGCGGTCAGGATCGTCCCAATGCTGATGGAGAATTTCTTCCTCCACACCGGAACTGTTATAACTGTAACTTGTCAGGTTTTCATTCAGCCAGGTGCTGAAGTACCAACCTTCACCTAACATTACCGATAAATTGCCACTGGCATCATAGGTATAGGTATAACGGCTGCTGTTGGACCAATGATCTGAACTCCAGGTCTGATTAATTGCTTCAGTAAGTTTATTTGCGGAGTCATAGGTGTATGTAAAGTGGCCTTTGTTCCACCACACCTGTGTAAATCCTGGAATTTCGTGGTATTCGATAACTGTTCGTTCCGTTTGGTTTCCATTGGAGTCATTGATATACTCGGTCTTGGAGTAATTCACCCACTGTTCATTGGAATATGACCAGTTTTCCAGCAGTTCGCTAGTTAAATATCCATTGTTGCCATAAGTCCAGGTATTCCGTCCACTACTTGTCCATTCAAGGCCGCTCCAATCCTGAAATAATTTTTCAATAATCTGGCTACCACTATTGAAAGTACTAATTGTCTGGCTGCTGAGAACCCATTGTTCATCATCCTCGTCCCAGAAATACTGGGTGTCTGTCTGTTTGTAAAATGATGATTGATTGGAGTCACCAGTTGTGGCGCCAACTAATATGATCAGGATGAAACCCAGTGTGATTAGTTTTATTTTACTCGAAAACATATTTTTTCCTTATTATTTATAAATATTAATGTCGAATCCGTTTTCAAAATGGAAATTGCAAGTTTAACCAAATAACCGTTAATAACCTATGGATGATTCCATTACGGTTTAACAGTATATCCATTCAAATAGAAATTGAAGAAAATGACGATACATAACTATCGATGTTCATATGATTAACCATCGAATTATCAGAAAGCTCTGCGATATTTAGCATAAAATGTTGTATTTTACATGTTGTATAAAAATGAGTTACCAAAAAACCAGATGAGGACATAATGAAAGGATATTTTACCTTTGTACTACACAGTCATTTACCCTATGTGATCAATCACGGTGAATGGCCCCATGGGATGGACTGGCTTTATGAGGCGGCGGCGGAGACCTATCTCCCGCTATTGAAGGAATTTAACGCCCTGGTGACCGACGGGATCAGCCCGAAAGTGACGTTAGGTATTACTCCGATATTGGCCGAGCAGCTAGCCACAGAGAAATTCAAGTTTGGTTTAATCCATTATCTTGATCAGAAAATTGAAGCCGCCGAAGAGAACCGGATAGAATTTGCAAAACTGAAAAATGAACATCTGGAACAGGTAGCCCAGTTCTGGATCGATTTTTATTCCGATACCAAAACTCTGTTTACCAATGTCTATGGCAAGAACATTCTGGCCGGATTTCGGAAACTTCAGGATGACAATCACCTGGAAATCATCACCTGTGCGGCGACCCATGGCTATTTTCCCCTGCTTGGTTCCGATGAAGCCATTGACGCCCAGGTTCGTGTTGGCAAAGAAACCTATCAACGTCATTTTGGCCGGGCCCCAAGAGGCATGTGGCTGCCGGAATGCGCCTATCGTCCCAGTTATGAGTGGACTTCACCAGTTCCCGAATATTCGAAAAAATTTCTCCGCAAAGGCATCGAAGAATTCCTGTATAAATATGACATCCAGTATTTTATTGTTGATAAACACCTGATTATGGGCGGTGAAGGCAAGGGTGTCTATATCGATCGGTTTTCATCATTAAAACAGCTCTGGAGCCAGTTCGAGAAAAGCTGGAAACCCAATAAAGAGATTAAGGAACGTTCAATCTTCGAAAATTATCTGGTAAGCTCTACCGGAACAAGCCGGGCGGCGGTAGCTTATGGACGTCATGAAGAATCGGCTTTGCAGGTATGGAGCGGTGAGTACGGTTATCCCGGCGACGGACGCTACCTGGATTTTCACAAAAAACATTTTCCCGGTGGACACCGCTTCTGGAAAGTCACCAGCGCCAAGGCCGATCTGGCCGACAAACAGGAATATTATCCCGAGGCCGTTGAGGAGTCTTTGGAAAATCAGGCATCTCATTTTGCCGGACTGGTTCAATCGTATATCGAGAAAAATTATAATGAGACTGGCGAGATTGGCATACTGACAGCGCCGTTCGATACGGAACTCTTTGGTCACTGGTGGTTTGAAGGTCCCCGCTGGTTGGGCAAGGTGCTTCGGAAACTGAATACAAACGATGATGTTAAAACCGTAAGTCTTGGTGAACATCTCAGTGAAAATCCGCCAAAGGTTTCAGTGTCACTGCCGGAAGGTTCCTGGGGACAGGGTGGTTTCCATTATATCTGGCTGAATGAATGGACCCAGTGGACCTGGAAACATATCTATGCCGCTGAAGACCGAATGACGATCCTGGCCGATAAATACAAAGATAGCGATGATAAGATCGTAAGACGGATTCTGAATATTATGGCCCGCCAGCTGCTGTTGCTGGAAAGTTCGGACTGGCAGTTTCTGATCAGCACCTGGAGTGCCCGGGACTATGCGGAAGAACGGATTGCGGTGCATGATGAGCGGATTAAAAACATCGACAAAATTCTGAGTACTTACCTGGCGGACGGAACATTAGCGGAAGGCGCTGATGATTACCTGCGACGGATTCAGACCGATGACGATGTGTTTCCGACACTGGATTTCACGTACTGGTGTACTTTGGCAACGGTGACAGAATAAAGTAATACACTCATGAAAATTGCATTCGTTTCGGCGGAAGTTTATCCTTTTTCCAAAGTCGGCGGGCTGGGAGATGTGGCCGGCGCCTTACCCTTGGAACTTGCCACATTGGGTGGTGAAATCATGGTAATCACACCGCGTTACGGGTCGATTGATCGTTCGGATTTCAATATTGAGGACAGCCCCTATCGATTTACCGTAAAACTTGGTAATGAGGCAATTGATTGCGGATTATCCCGCTGGCAATCCCCTCAACATCCCAATGCTCAGGTGTTTTTTATCGAAAATGAACAATACTTCGGTTCTCGTGGAATCTATAGTGACCGCAAGGGAATTCCCTATGAGGACAATGACAAACGCTTTCTGCTTTTATCCAAAGCAGCTTTGGAAATATATAAAGTCCTGAACTGGATTCCCGATATTATTCACTGTAATGACAATCATTGCGCTCTGATTCCGGTTTATCTGAAAAACAAACCATCGGAGTACCCGCTTTTTCAGAACACAAAAACACTGCTGACTCTGCACAATATCGCCTACCAGGGCACTGTAACTATGGACCGGCGCGGGATATACGATTTACCGGATAATCTGTTTTATCCCACCGCCCCAATGGAATGGTATGGCCGGATCAATCCGTTGAAAGCGGGAATTCTGTTTGCTGATGCAATAAACACCGTTAGTCCGACTCATGCCAAAGAGATCGCGGGAGATGAACAAACCAGCGCCGGCCTTAAAGGCATTATCGCTGCTACTGGAAAACCGGTTCATGGAATCCTTAATGGCGTGGATTACTCGGAGTGGAGCCCGCAAAGGGATATTTATATTGCCAAGCCCTATTCTGTCAGGACTGTTTCTGAAAAAAAGTTCAATAAAATCGCATTACTGAATGATACCGGGATCGATCCAGCGATGGTTGATAAACCGCTGATCGGCATGGTGACAAGGCTGGTGGAACAGAAGGGGATACTTCTTTTGATCGAAGCGTTGGAACGTTTGATAACGCTTGACCTGGCGATAATAATCCTGGGCAGCGGGGAACCTGACTATGAACAGTCGCTGTCCAAATTCGCGGAGCGTTTTCCCGGTCGCCTGAAAATTGATTTTGGGTATAATAATCCACTGTCCCACAAAATCATGGCGGGTTGTGATCTGTTCCTGATGCCGTCACGGTATGAACCTTGTGGGATCACGCAGATGGCAGCCCTGAAATACGGAACGGCGCCGGTAGTGCATAAAACCGGCGGGTTGGCCGACACCGTGATTCAGTGGAACGGCCAAACGGGCAACGGGTTTGTGTTTGAAAAGTATACCGTGGATGATCTGATAAAATCGCTCCGGAATGCGGCGTCAGTCTATTATAATAAGAATGAATGGCGACAGCTGATGCTGAACGGGATGGCTACGGATTTTTCCTGGCAGCAATCGGCAAAGCAATATATTGAACTCTATGCATCCTTAATTAACAAAAATGATTAGCATGAATTTTAAAGACCAGTGTGTTCTCGTGACCGGCGCATCCCGGGGCATTGGCCGGGCGGTGGTTATTGCATTTGCGAAGCAGGGTCGGCCCCGCATCAAATTCCCCGTCAATAAAGTCATTTCTCGTCGGAAAAGTACGCTTATATTTACCAGAATTAATAATTCTGAGTTTGGACAGAAACGGCACAACCAACGCCCATTTATCGTCCACCTTATGACCTCACACGTCGGCGAGCACTGTCATGGTGTATTTACGGTAATATAGCGAAAAGGATTCCTGTTTAAGGCCCTTGTAAACTACTATTTGCAGTATTTGTTTAGCCTATATCATTCTGATCTGCGATTAGACCTGTAGAATAAAAAAGTCGTGGCCGATCTGATTTCCTTTACAAAAGAAAACCGGATTGATTTATGATAGTATTTCACATTTCTCAAAAATAGTGTTATCTTTTTATATAATAAAAGGACCGAAATGGTAAATCGTTCTCAGAAAATTCGTCTTGGTATCTTTCTAACCTTCACGACCATCCTGTTGATTGTCACTTTTGTCATCATTGCCGGCAACAAACTAATGGAAAAGCGGGATCATTATTACATTCAATACCGGAATGTATCGGTCATTGGATTGCAGGTTGGCAGTTCGGTAAAATACTATGGAATTAATATCGGACAAGTCAAAGATATCACCATCGACGCAAAAGACATCAACAATGTCAATGTTGAGATCAGTATTAAAAAAGGAACACCGGTGAAAGAGGATGTTGTCGCAACCCTGGTCAGCGTAGGGATTACCGGGATCAAACAAATTGAGCTGACCGGTGGCAGTAACGAAGCGGCTTTGCTACCACCCGATTCAAACATCCGGCCCGGCACTTCATATATCGATGATATTACCGGAAAGGCCGAAAAAATTGCCGAAAAATTTGAGTTGCTCCTGAATAATATCATCGCAATGACATCCGATGATAATCGTGTAAAAGTGAATGATATCCTCTCGAGTACTCACAATCTGATTGAAGAAAACAGAACGGTTCTGAACAGTACGATTGAAAATATGAATTCGCTGCTGACTGAAAACCGGAATGTTCTGAAAACAACTTTGAAATCCTTAAACCAACTGATTAATGAAAACCGAAAAATGTTGAACCAGGTATTGACCAGCACAAACAGCATTATTGATGAAAACCGCGAGCCACTTCACCGGGCCTTCAACCAGCTGGATTCCGCTTCCTATTATATGGCTCAATTTGTCCGGTCGGCCGAGAACAGTCTTGAAAAGCTGGACGGTGTAATCACCAACGCCTCGACATTCAGCGATAAACTGGCCTCCACCGATGTCGAGAAATTGACAACCGAAATTAGTACAACGCTAACCACGATAAACAACACTTTCACTCACGTCGATCTTACCGTTTTAAAAGCGCGTCAGGATCTGATCAAGTCCATCGAATCATTGAAACAATCCACCGAGTACCTGAGTGAATTTTCCCGAAAGATCAACGAAGACCCATCAGTACTATTGCGTTCAAAACGCTAATTGTTAGGATATTCCATGAAACGACATTATTTACTGCTGATTATCCTTTTTATGTTTTCATGCTCGAATAAGGAGTTTGTCTCAAAAAACTATTACATCCTAGAGTATTTTCCCCATACGGAACAAAAAACATTACAACGGAAAACACCTCTGAATTTTACCGTACAGGTAAACGATCTGACAATACCAACAACCTATGACCGAAAAGAAATTGTGATTCGGCACTTTGGCCCACGGATCACTTACTCTGAAAACGATATCTGGGCAGTTGATCTTGCTGAAATTATTCCCAACCTGATCGCCAAGCGAATCAGTCGGTACGGAATATTCAAACAGGTCGCCCGGGAATTTCTCAGTATTCGGCCGGATTATGAAATTATTACCAAGATAAACAATATTGAAGTTTACGAATCTGAAAATCTCAAAGCCGCCCGCCTAAACATGGATTTCTTCCTGCAGGAACGCGGTGCCAAAGCCTATACTGTTGTTCATTCCATCAACCGCGAATCGGTTCTTCCTGACCACCAGATGGAAACCTTTGTCCAGGTCGTCAACGAAATCATTCTGGATGAGACTGATAAATTCCTGATAAAAATACTCCATCACTTCGACGGAACACTTGAGGCCGAAACCGAGATTGTCACAAGCACCTACGACTCCCTGTTTGTCGAGGCCGCAGAAGAAAGCACAGAAGGTATGGGAGTTCTCTTTTTTCCATCAATATCCAACACCGATAATGAACCTGCCTACAAAATTATCGACAGCGAAGGAAGCGAAACCATCGGTACGCCCGGCAAAGCAGTTCCACTAAATGCCGGCAACTACTCCATCCGATACGGATCGGGAAGCATGAATCAGTTGATGGAAACGGAAGACATCAAAATCGTACCGCGCTACAAAACCATTCTGACACCTGACTGGAGTTGTCTCCTGGTCGACGTTATTGACGAAAAACGGGAAGTCGTAAAGGTCCGTTATGAGGTCTTTGAATCAGAAACAGGGCAGAGTTTTGGTACCGATATTCCGGCCGAAAGAGAATACGGAGAGCAGCAAAAAATTTGGGTGTTGAAACCGGGGCTTTATAAAATCACTATCAATAACGAACCATTTAATACCTACCGGAATTTTTCAACCGTATATCTAAAAGAAGGTGCTTTTCAGCGGTTGACAATCGTTGTCGGAACTGACCAGGAAGGTACGCCAACGGACCTGATCGGCGCCGGCATCCTGGAAGAAAATGAAATGGCCGGTTCAACCGGCTACTGGCGATTCCTGAACGCGTTTTATGGTAATGCTTATTTCAACAGTGATAATGAAAAAATCCGCACGGAACGGGAAACCACCACAACCCTGAACACTCAATTTGAAAATAAAATTACCTATGATAATTTCCCAGTGAATTATACCCTCCGAAATCTGATCGAACTAGGCACTACAAAAACAACGGATACCGATTTCCGGGTTTCCAATGATAATATCTATTTCAGAAATACATTCATACTTTATTTTTTGAAAAACATTGGTTTATATGGCCGGTTTGACAGTGAATCCCACCTATTGAACGAATATGTCTATTTTTCATCACCGATTAACTATTTTAAGAAGAGTCCTGCCGGTGATACACTGGCTGTCGGCCTGCAATCCAAACGGGTCCAAATCAAGCCCGGCTTCATGCCCATGACCCTGAAAGAAGGAATCGGCATAAACCTAAGAGCCTTAAATACCGGCCGTGCCAATCTGAACATTCGTGCCGGATTCGGTTTGCGCCAGGATTATTATGACAATGTCTACTCCCTTTCTGACCTTTCTGAAACAATCGATGGTGTGAATTACCGTGCCTTCTCAGCCCTGAGTTCGCTGTACAAAAAAGGTACGGAGGTTTCCGTTGTTGGTAATTTTCAATTACCATTGAATCTGACGTACTACACCAATGCCGATTTCCTGTTTCCTTTCCGCAGCAATGAGGCCACGACCATCGAATGGGAAAATGTATTCAATCTAAAATTATTCAAATACATTTCCATCGATTACCGACTGCGATTACGCAATAAGCAGGCGGAAAACGGCCAGGATTACATTGTCGATCGTCATGCACTTTTTCTGAGAATAACTTACTTCCTAAGATAAATCATTAATGAATAGAAAAACATCCGATAATACACTGAAATCAGTCCGAATTCGCTCCCAAGATTCGCAGCTGATTTTGGAAGGTTTACTCTCTATTCAAACGGTTCCGGAGTTACAGAAAAACCTGAAACAGACTCGTCTGGAAACAGTAAAAACGGTTGATCTTTCCGGCATTGACTACATCGACAGTGCCGGTGTGGCTTTTCTGGAAGAGCTGATCGATCGAACCGGATCGACGCTCAATCTTCAGAAAGCGAATGAGAAAGTTCAAAGGGCTCTTGAAACATTCTCATCTCATGAGAACCAAAAGCCTGAGCAACTGCCGGAACCCGGCTTTTTTGAGTCCGTCGGAAATTCTGTTTATAATATCGGGGACTCTGCCATGGACTTTCTGTTTCTGACATCAGAAATAGTGCTATGGTCTTTTTATGGTATTTTTCATCCCGGCAGCCGCCGTAAAGGGTCGGTAATCCAGCAAAGTTACCTGATTGGCAGCAACGCCATTGGTATTATTGCACTTCTCTCATTTGTTCTCGGACTGATTCTGGCACTTCAGTCAGCTGCTCAATTACGGCAATTTGGCGCCAGCATTTACGTCGCTGACCTGATTGCCATTTCAATGGTCAGGGAAATGGGGCCAATGATGACAGCAATTATTATTGCCGGCCGCAGTGGTTCGGCCTTTGCGGCTGAAATTTCGACGATGAAAGTTACAGAAGAACTTGATGCCCTAAAAATGATGGCAATCAATCCGGTCAGTTATGTGGTTGTTCCAAAATTTCTGGCAATTACTATCTGCATGCCATTGCTCGTTACCCTGTCAATGATTCTCGGAATCCTGGGTGGCTTTGTCATCGGACTGACCTATCTTGACCTGACATTTGTGTCCTATTTCAATGAAACCGTCAGCATTCTTACGGCCGAAGATATGTTGGTCGGCCTCAGTAAAAGTATTTTCTTCGCTTGGGTCATTGTCATCATTGGTAGTTATTTCGGTTTCAAAGCCCAGGGTGGCGCTGAGGGAGTCGGTAAAGTAACCACATCAGCCGTCGTCGCTTCGATTTTTGCGGTCATTTTTCTCGATGCGCTGTTCAGTTTAATATATATGATCTAATCAAATGCCTAACGCCGTCATTCAAATCAAAAATCTGGTCACCCAATATGGTGACAAAACCATTCTGGATCAGATCAGCCTTGATTTTTTCGAAAATCAGATTACTGTCATACTTGGCGGCAGTGGTTGTGGTAAAACAACTTTGCTGAAAAGCATTATCGGTCTCGTGACTCCCACTACCGGCGAGGTTAGGATTTTCGGTGAACCCTTTGATGCTGTAGATGAAATCTACTACAATGCCACTCTGCGTCGGATTGGCGTCCTTTTTCAAAATGGGGCACTGCTAAATTCAATTAATATCGCTGAAAATGTCGCCATTCCCCTGGAGCAACATACTCATCTCGACCGAAATCTGATTGATACAATTGTCCTGACCAAACTTCATATGGTTGGTCTGGATCACGCCGCCTATCTCCTGCCTTCGGAACTTTCCGGTGGGATGCGAAAACGAGCCGCCCTGGCGCGGGCAATCGCCCTGGATCCGGAACTGCTTTTTTGTGATGAACCTTCCGCCGGGCTGGACCCCCTTACCAGTGCCGCTCTTGACAAACTGATCCTTGATCTACGCGATCAGCTAAACATGTCGGTGGTGGTCGTGACTCATGAACTGGCCAGTATTCATCGGATCGCCGATCGGATTGTTTTTCTGGATCAGGGTAAAATACTGTTCAGTGGTTCGCTGGCAGAAGCAAAAACCTGTCAGATTTCTGAGGTTGAACTTTTTTTTAAAACCGGTAGTTTCTGACAACATATCGGCCTGCGTATAACTACCGATGGAATTATCCCCAAGGATTTTTTTCAATATTTATGCAGTAAAGCAGGGGGCGGACTCGCAAAAACTCACCCGCTCTAGTTGTGGAATAATCGCTTACCCGGTTTTTACATCCAACCCTGATACAACGCACTCCGCTCAGTCACTTTTTTCAGATAATCTTTGGTCTCACTGTAAGGAAGATCCCGTAATAATTTTTGGCGAAGCCAGTCAGTATCATGTTGATTCGCGACAGTAACCGCGGCCTTCAAACTTGTGCTGCCGGTGAGTGCTTTGGCAACATTGCCAGGCCCAGTATTATAAGCGGCAATGATACATAGATTCGCTTTTTCATCATCGCTGATACCTTTAAAATAACGGTGGCGGTTTATTGAAAGATAAGCACATCCGAGTTCAATATTGTTTGGCGGAATGTACAAATAATCAGATTTCAGCAGACGGTCTTTTTTGTAGATATAAATATAAGCATCACGGGCGCCGGATTTGGGAACCAGTTGCATAAGACCGTACGCCGGGATATGAGACCGTGCTTTAGGATTAAAAAAGGATTCCGTATGCATGACCGCCATAGCGACTGCGGGATTAATATCAAAGCGCTTCGCCTGTTTGCTGACTTCGTCTTTATAATCACCGGCCCGAATCTGAATATGGTTCGGTACCATAGTTACTTTTACTGAATATTTGGTCCGTTCCTGGCCATCACGAGCATTATATGTAACGGCTTTAACTTTCTTTTTCTGGACCGTTTCCTTTGCAAAGGATTGGGAATTTGCCGGCGTCACCTCTGAACCCTGACTTGTTTTCAGCTGCTGACCCGTGTTTTTACTTCCGGCAATATCAGTCAACCTCTTCTGTATCTCGGTTTGTGCTTTTTGTTTAGCCTGAGGATCTTTAGAATCGACAATAACCTCCACTTCCACAGTCCCCTCTTTGTAATTCACACTGCTGCGGGAGTTTTTATCGGCCGAATACTCTACATTTTCTTCCCGGGTATCCTGGCGGAATTCTTCCCACTTGCGTAAAATCTCCCGCTCCATCTCTTCCATCTGCCGGCGCTGATCGGCTTCATAGGCTTCATATTCACGGGATATTTGGTCTTCATAGAGACGCATCTCTTCGGCAACTTGATCCTGATAATCCATGGTTTCCTGCTGTATGGCCCGTATGGCCTCCTGCTCTTCCCGCATAATATCTTCGATTGTTTTATCCTGCGCCTGAATCTGAGTCACCAAGAGAAAAGCCGTTATTAAGCCGAAAATGACATTATTCTTTTTCATCGCTACTAATTTCCTATATATATCGTTCGTTCAAATTACCTGTTAATGACGAAAAAGTCTCTTGTTTTGTCGTTCTTAATTGATATCAATACCTTAACACAATTCTAACTGTTTCTATAGATTAACTAACCCAGAGAAATAATTCAAGATTGAAAATCGTGAACAATCTGATGCAAAGATCAACCAGCCAGCGTTTTAGAAATTCAAACACATCGTCGCCCAATTTTTCGGACTCACCCTCGGTCAAAATCCGATCGCTGATATTCAGAACCCGTTTTATTAAATCTTGGTGCGGCACTTTATGGTTGGCAATATCCGGATCTCCATATTTAAGCATAACCGTTTCCTCATTATCAATTTCAGCGATGCCGATAGGCCAGGCATCATCCCCTGTGATAATTGCAACCAGTGTGTTCGCCATAATACCTCCGGTATTTGTGATCCTTTCTAAAGTTATGGAAATTTATTTTAGATATCGCATTAATATAAAATCAACAATCTTTCTGATCCGATAAATTATTCCCGGTTTTGCTCAGAACAGTATAATAACCTTGACTTTTCATATATTCAGTGGTTTATTACTAACTGGGAAAATTGATGTAGGAAACACTGCTAAATATTTACGGCAATGGTTCTGAATTTTCGCAAGGATGGATAAAAACTTTACCAGTTAGTGGGGAGGTAAGTAATGGCCAAAATGGATTCAAATCCAAATCTGTCACCGCAAGAAAACATGGAAATGTACCAGGCGATTTTCGAGGCAACGGGAACGGCAACGATAATTGTCAATGAAAACACCTCCATTGCCATGGCCAATCATGAGTGCGCCCGGCTCACCGGCTATACCCCCAAAGAACTGGTCGGCCAATCTTGGACCAGCTTTGTGGCCCTCGAAAGCCTTGACATAATGCAACGTTATCATAAAACTCGTCGCGGAGACACTTCGGCGGCCCCAAAAAAATATGAAGTAAAACTGATTAATAAAAAAGGTGATGTCCGCAATGCAATGCTGGATGTCAATATAATAACCGGATCGAAGCAAAGTGTGGTTTCAATGTTGGATATTACGGCTTTGAGAGCCGCCGAAAATACTGCTTTGAACAACGAAATCAAATCTCATGCAATTCTGGACGCTATCCCGGATTTCATGTTCCAGATCGATAAAGACGGTATTGTTAAAAACTATAAGGGGGACAAGGAATCTCTGTATACATCCCCTGATAAATTTTTAGGTAAAAACATACAGACTGTTGTGCCGCCGGACCTTGCTCAACTCACCATGAACAATCTGAACGCCGTGTTGCAAACCAAACAGATGAAAGTGTATGACTACCAACTCCAAATCAATGGAGAATTGCGCCATTTTGAATCCAGAATGGTGATCTGTGGAAAAAATGAAGTTCTGGCCATTGTCCGCGACATTACTGAACAAAAAAGATCCGCAGACATTGTCAAAGAAAACGAGTCCCGTTTAAATGCCATGATCAGTACGATCGACGAAGCGGTATTTGAATTTGACAAAAACGGTACCTATCTGAATATCTGGGCCACAAATGAAAAAATGCTGGCGGCGCCAAAGCATGAGATGTTGGGAAAAACCATTACCCAGGTATTAAAAAATGGACGGGGAACTGATTTTTTAAACATAATCAAGCGGGTCATCCAAACCGGACAATCGGAAAATGTCGAATACCAGCTGAATGTTCTGGGCGGGGAATACTGGTTTAGCGGGCGAATCAACCCAATAATTACTTCCGATGGTGACATTAAAACAGCGTCATTTATCATACGAGACATTACCGATCGTAAACAGACCGAATTAGCGCTACAGGAAAGCGAAGAACGTTTTTCGGCTTTTATGGAGACTCTGCCAATTACCGCATTTATAAAAGATCCAGATCATAAATGTCTGTACGTTAATCAGGAAATGAAAAAGGTTTTCGACACTGAAAACTGGATTGGTAAAACTATATTTGAAATTTTCCCTCCGGAAATTGCCCAATCACTTGAAGAATCGGATGAGAAGTCATTACAAAAGGGTTATGGTGTGGATATCCACACCGTACCAGATAAAAGCGGTAATGAACGCATCTGGGAAACCCATGTATTCCGAATCGATCGAAAAGACCGGCG
>CAZAKB010000014.1:0-19017 GCA_964485475.1 uncultured bacterium | reverse complement strand
GTAATGAACGCATCTGGGAAACCCATGTATTCCGAATCGATCGAAAAGACCGGCGCCCCCTGCTTGGTGGATTTTCCATGGATATTACGGGTCGGAAAAGACAGGAGGATGAATATCAAAAGCTGTTTATCACCGTTGAACAAAGTCCTATATCTATTGTAATTACTGATATTAATGGCAAAATTGAATATGTCAATCCACAATTCTCTAAAATTACCGGTTATCGGGCAGAGGAGGTTGTTGGCAAGAATCCCAGCATTCTTAAAACCGGTCATACAAAAGCAGAAGAGTACTCTACGCTTTGGGAAACCATAAAGAAGGGTAATGTTTGGCGAGGAGAGTTCCTGAATAAGCACAAGAACGGGGATTTCTATTGGGAAGACGCAACAATTGGCCCCATTAAAGACAAAAATGGAAACACAACACACTTTGTGGGTTTAAAAGTCGATATTTCTCCACGGAAAAAAGCCCTGGATGAGTTGCACCGCATTCATGATATTTACCGGAACGCCATTGAAAACACAAACGGCGTACCTTATCAATTATCCTACAATAGATACAATTACGATTTTGTCGGATCCGGCATCGAAAGCCTACTGGGGATCGACTCTACAGAATTTTCACCCCAAAAGATGATATCAATGATAGAAACCCAGATAGTCACTGACCCAGAAACATTTACTCACAACCCCCAAATATATGCCCGTGCATTTCGGGAAGGTAAAATAAAACGTTATCAAATGGATATTAACGTTACTCTGGACACCGGTGAGAAAAAATGGATCAGCGATTATTCTACACCATTAATTGATGATAAAACCGGCGGCATTATTGGCTCACTGGGTATTCTGCAGGATATTACAGATCGGAAATTAGTGGAATCTGAACTTCAATTCCGCTTACAATTAGAGGAAATTGTTTCAGCGATTTCAACAATATTTATCAATATTGATATAACTAATATTGACTCCGGTATCGATAAAGCATTGCAAATGATTGGTCGGTTCATTGGCGTTGATCGCAGCAATGTATTTCAACTTAACGATAACGGAACCATAATGAAATTGACGCATGAATGGTGTGCAGAAAAATCACTAACCCAAAAAGAAAATCAACAAAAACTATCAACAGAAAATTATCCGTGGTTGATGTCCCAACTGAAGCAAAAAGACCACATCTATTTTCCGACAATTGCGGAGATGCCGGCTGCCGCAAACGCTGAAATAATAGCCCTGAAAGCGCAGGAAATTCGATCAATAATCATTATCCCGATTATATACGGTGAAAAACTGATGGGATTCCTCGATCTTGACGCCCTCAGCGAAGAAATGGCCTGGACTCAAAAAGACATTGCTTTGCTTCAAACAATCGGCGATATCTTTGCCAATGCACTGGAACATTTTCGTGAGGAAAATGACAAACAGAACATTCAGCACCAGCTTCTCCAATCACAAAAAATGGAGGCCATTGGAACGCTATCCGGTGGTATCGCTCACGATTTCAATAACCTGCTGACAGTTATTCAGGGACACGCCCAACTGATGATGATGAACATGGATGAAAGCACCCATCAATACCGAGAGCTGAAACAGATCATCAATGCTACAACCCGCGCCGCCAACCTGACCAGACAACTGTTATTGTTCAGCCGGAAACAAGCGATGGAATTTATCCCGATCAATATCAACCAGACAATCACGAACCTTCTAAAAATGATAAAACGGTTAATCGGTGAAAATATCAGCATTACAACAAAATTGGAAACAGAGGCCTGGACTATCGAAGCCGACGAGGGTAATCTCGAGCAGGTTCTGATGAATATCTCCGTCAATGCCCGGGACGCCATGCCGCAGGGTGGAAACCTGACCATTCAAACCAAAAATTATGAGATTACTAAAGAAGATTGCAAACTAAGACCTGATTCCTATCCCGGCAGATTTGTCCGGATTATAATTGAAGACACCGGTACGGGAATCGCTCCCTCTATTCTGAAAAATATATTTGAACCCTTTTTCAGTACCAAAGAAGTTGGAAAAGGTACCGGGCTTGGTTTGTCCGTTGTCTATGGAATTGTCAAAAAGCATAACGGATGGATCAATGTATACAGCGAGATGGGAAAAGGTTCAAATTTCAAGATATATATACCCGCCACCGACCAAACGATCAATACAGTTACAATGGAAAAGGGAAATTTGAAAACTCTTCACGGAAACGGGGAACGGATATTACTCATTGAAGACGAAGAAGGTGTACGGGAATTTACTGCTGCGGCACTTCGCCAGTATAACTATACTGTCTTTGAAGCCCCAAACGCGGCAACAACACAGAAAATTTTCACTGAAGAATCAGGACGTTTTGACTTAATCATCTCCGATGTAGTTTTGCCAGATGGAAATGGTTACAGCCTGATGGAAGAGCTACTTGGTGAGAATCCGGGGATTTCCGTAATTATGTGCAGTGGTTATAGTGAGGAAAATATTCAACAATCAATTCGTGAAAACAAAAAGTTTCTATATATCCAAAAACCGTTCAAATTACTGGACTTGTATCAAACCATTTACTGTATTTTAACACAGAAAAAATAATATCCCTGGTTATCGGGTTTAATTCTTCAAAGCTGCATACATAATCTCAACCGGGTGCAGAGCGTCCCTTCCTGTACCATCTTTGATCTGTTGCCGGCAACTAGTTCCCGGTGCTGAAATGATGGTGTCCGGCGATGCTTCTCTGACAGCCGGAAAGAGCACCATCTCGCCAATTTTCATCGAGACTTCATAATGCTCTTTCTCAAATCCAAACGCTCCGGCCATTCCACAACAACCGGACGGAATTTCTTCGGCCGTGTAATTTTCAGGAAAGGATAACATTTTCAGTGTGCTGGCAGTAGACGCAACTGCTTTTTGCTGGCAGTGTCCGTGCAGTTTAATGTGCTGCTTGGCGTCCGTGAATTGTGTAGAAATGATCTTACCTTTTTCCACTTCTTTCATAAAAAACTCATCAAAGAGAAAGGCGTTTTCGGAAATCCGCTTCGTGGCCTCCTTCAGTTCACCGTTAACCAGGTCAGGATATTCATCACGGAACGCCAGAATCGCCGATGGTTCCACACCGATCAGTGGTGTTTCCTCTGTAATAATGTCTTTCAATGCAGAAATGTTTTTCCGGGCAATTTTCTGTGCCGAACGAACCAGGCCTTTGGACAAAAACGTGCGGGCACTGATACCGTGTTCTGGCAAGATGACTTCATAACCCAGCTTATTCAGTAATATAATCGCTTTAATGCCAATCCCGGTGTCCAAAAAATTGGTAAACTCATCGGTAAACAGACAAACCTTGCCTTTCTTCGGAATATCACCCAGATTCTGAACATATTTTTTAGCCCAGCGTCGTAAGGGTGTTTTTTGCAGCAACGGAAAATTGCGGCGTTGGTCAAAGGTCAGAATCGTTTTCATAAGGCCGGCACTCAGACGGTTTTTCATAAAGAAATTCATGATTCCCGGAATCCAGGAGCCTATCGCGTGAATAAAGGGCAGGTACGCCACCGCCCGACTGCGCAGAGGAACGCCATTGGCATCGTAATAATGCTGCAGAAATTCTGCTTTCAGTTTGGCAATATCAACAGATGACGGACATTCGGACTTGCAGGCCTTACAGGACAAACAGAGGTCCATGACTTCATAAATTTCCTTATGATCAAAGGGATTTTTCTGTGGTGAGTTCGTTAGAAATTCCCGCAGGACATTCGCCCTGGCGCGGGTGAGATTGTTCTCATCACGAGTCGCCATAAAGCTGGGACAAAGGGTCCCGCCCAGGATAAAAGACTTTCGGCAATCGCCGGAACCGTTACATTTTTCAACGGCCCGCATGATGCCCTGGTCTTTGGAAAAATCGAAGATCGTCTCGATTTCCCGGGTCGGATGATCCGGCACATAGCGCAGGCATTCATTCATCACCGGCGTATCGATAATCTTACCGGGATTAAAAACATGCTGCGGGTCCCAGGCCTGTTTAAGATCCTTGATCAATTGATAATTCTTTTCACCGATCATGAAAGGAATAAATTCTCCCCGCAGACGGCCATCACCATGTTCACCGCTGAGGGAACCACGGTATTTCTTGACAATTTTAGCGGTATCCGCCAGAATATCATGAAACTGTTTAACGTCACCGCTTTCTTTCAAATTCAGTACTGGCCGCAGATGCAACTCACCGGAACCAATGTGGGCATAATGCACACAGGATTTTCCATGTTTTTTTAGCATCGTTGCAATTTCAACCATGTACTCCGGCAAATCCACCGGCCGGACGACCGTATCTTCAATTACCGGAGCCGGCTTGGCGTCGCCGGGAATATTCCCCAAGAGCCCCAGCCCCGCTTTTCGCAGATTCCAGACTTTCTGAATATCACTGCCTGTCACAATGGGATAATGGTAACCATAGCCGACCGCTTTCAAATCGGCAATTAGATCCCTGGTAATCGCATCAATTTCCGCTTTTGTTTCCCGGGCAAATTCCGCAATCAGAATGGCCTTGGGACTGCCTTGAATAAAGAAACGGTTTTTTTTCTGTTCCCGGTTATTTTCCGTCTGGGCAATGATGATATCGTCTATCAGTTCCACCGCACCGGGTTTGTATTTCAGCGCAATCAGATTGCCCTTGAACGCCTCCTCCAGGGTTTCACAATGGACACAAACCAGCGCAACTTCTTGGGGAGGTAGAGGAACCAGATTCAACTTGATTTCCGTCATGAACATCAGCGTGCCTTCGGACCCGGCAATCAGCTTGGAAAAATTGAATGGTGTCTTTGTATTGGTAAAAGGCTCCGTCTCAAGCAAAATATCAACGGCATAGCCGTTGTTCCGGCGATAGATTTCAGGATGGGGAAATTGAATACGAATCTCTTTCTGGTTTTCAGGATCGGATAAAATCGTCCGGATTTGCTGGTAAATATGACTTTCCAGCGTAGCTCCCTGACATTTATCATCAAACTCCGTTTTATTCAGTGGTTTGAATTCAACTTCTGAACCGTCACTGAGAAATCCTTTTACGGAAATCGTATGTTCCCGGGTTGTTCGGTAGATAATTGAATGGGCGCCACAGGAATTATTACCAACCATGCCACCCATCAGACAACGGGTCGATGTGGCGGTCTCAGGACCAAAGAACAAACCGTAGGGTTTTAGATACAAATTCAATTCGTCCAGATTCACACCCGGCTCTATCCGAACCCACTTTTCGTCAGTATTCAATTCCAGAATTTTATTCATGTACTTTGAAATATCAGCCACAATACCGCTTCCCACGACCTGCCCTGCCAATGACGTCCCGGCTGCCCTGGGAATTAGCGATGTGTTATTCTGGGTCGCGAAATTTATAAGCAGTTTAATGTCGGCAGCGTTTTTCGGACGGGTCACTGCCAGTGGTTTTTCACGATACGCCGATGCGTCGGTTGCGTACATCAGACGTGTTGTTTCATCGATAAAGATATCGCCTTCAAAGCGCTGCTGTAGCTGTTCCAATTGAGTTTGAATACCGGTCTGATCCATGGTTCTCCCCTCTTGATTGATATTGTCAAGACACGTGTCCAAATTTAATCACCCAAAATATAAAAAACAGTTAAAACGGTGACAGAACGAAACAAATTCCCATGAACATACTTGTGATTATACTAAATCTTTTGTATTCTTATTCAAATCTAATGGACATAAAACCTTTATTTTCACACATTGATACCACAAGAATTCGTCAACTGAACTCTAGTCAATATTCCGGCGGACCTGTTATCTATTGGATGAGCCGGGATCAACGGATGGAAGACAACTGGGCTTTTGTTGCAGCCTATGATCTTGCCGTCAGCACCGATTCCACTCTTAAAGTGATTTTTAATCTTGTGCCGGAATTCCTTGGCGCAACATTCCGCCAGTATGACTTCATGCTGAAAGGTCTGCGATATGTCGCAGATTCGCTGAGAACGCTAAACATTCCGTTTTTCCTGCTTATCGGCGAACCGGCGGAATCAATTCCCGGATTTTTAGAAAATTACCCGGCCAGCGCACTCGTTGCTGACTTTTCGCCTCTTCGTATCTGCCGTCAGTGGAAGCGGGAAATACTATCTCGAATAACAATTCCGTTTTATGAAGTTGACGCCCACAACATCGTTCCCTGCTGGATAGCATCGTCAAAGCAGGACTTCGCCGCCCGAACAATCCGACCGAAAATTGACAGATTATTACACCATTACTTTGATGAATATCCGACGTTGAAACCGCTTCCCCCATCTAATTTCCAACCGTCCCCGGAAATCGACTGGCCCCGCCTGCCCAATACATTAACGATCGATCGCAATGTTAAACCGATTTCCTGGCTTAAACCCGGTGAGGCCAGCGCAATGAGAACGCTGAACACATTCATCCGGCACAAATTATCCGGATACGGAAAAGACCGGAACAATCCGGCCATTGATGGTTTGTCCAATCTATCGATCTACCTTCACTTCGGGCAGATCAGCGCTCAGCGAATCGCCCTGGAAATAGAAAAAACCACGACCTTCAGAGAATCCGCCCAAGTCTTCCTGGAAGAATTGATTGTGCGCCGGGAATTATCCGACAATTATTGCTTTTACAATTCAAATTATGATTCATGGGACGGACTTCCGGATTGGTCAAAGAAAACATTATCCGAGCATAAGTCTGATCCACGACAATATATATATTCACTTGAGCAATTCGAGTCCGCCACGACACATGACACAATCTGGAACTTCTGCCAGATGGAAATGGTCAAAACTGGAAAAATGCACGGGTACATGCGCATGTATTGGGCCAAGAAAATCCTCGAATGGAGCATAAGTCCGGAAAATGCAATTCGGATTGCCATTTATCTGAATGACAAATACGAACTCGACGGCCGCGATCCAAATGGCTATGTGGGAATTTTATGGTCAATCGGGGGACTACATGACCGCCCCTGGTTTGAAAAATCTGTATACGGTAAAGTGCGCTACATGAATGTAAATGGACTACGCAAAAAGTTCGATGTCGATGCTTATATTGATAAGATCGAGAATCTCTAATTCCCACACTATTTGATGTAAATACACCGCCTCTGCAACAGCTGACCGTAGACCTGTAATCGGATAATATATATACCGGAGCTGAGGTTCTCAGTTTGCCAGTGAAAGTTGTTCGTCCCGGCATCCCGATAATTATTCAGTAATTCTTCAATGCAATTTCCCTGCAAATCGAAAATGCTTAGAACCACATTCCCCGGTTGTGATATTTCATATCGAATGGTTGTGGATGAATTGAAAGGATTCGGGAAATTCTGGCAAAGTGAAAATGTCTTCTCATTTGGGATATTTTCCGGTGTGATTTCTACAACCGTATAATTTGCGATAAATTCATAGGGATTGTCCGGAGTCCCATGTGCAGTGCTACCGTCAAAAAGCAGCGAACCGATATTATTCAGAACTGTATCCAATGGCGAATAGTAGGTTTTAAACGTAACGATTTCTCCATTTGTATTACCATAGACCATTAAAAAGTACATCTGTTGCCCGTTGACAGCAATAGAAGTATCAACACCCCGGCATTCTCCACCCACAAACGCAGCGATGATGTTATTGCTTTCAGCAGCAATCTGATTATTCACTTTCAAGATAACAGTAACTGTCATCACATGCTCAAAGTCAGGGGGATTGACCATCCAGTTAGTAGGAACCTGGGCTAAAGTCAGAAACTCCAGCCCAAATACCACTGATAATATTCGAAAACAGTTTCTCATTATTTCATCAACACCATTTTACGAACCTGGCGGAAATCTTTGCTTTCCATCACCGCAATATAAACACCGGAAGTAACGTTCCTTCCGTAATTATCCGTTCCGTTCCAGAGAATAAACCGATATCCCGCCGGCAGATGATTATGCACCAGCGTCTTCACCTCTTGGCCAAGAATGTTGTAGATCCGAATTCGCACATCGGCGTCTTCCGGTAGGCCGAATCCGAACTTTGTGGTCGGGTTAAAGGGATTCGGAAAGTTCTGGCTTAAACTATAAACCTCCGGAATATAGCCTTTATCACCGGGTCGGAGTGGTGCTTTGGTGAAAAGCATAGGATCGTTTGGATTACCTTTGGCAAGATTTACTTCAAATGTGATTATCTCATTCCCCTGATACAGAATATCCTGATCGGTATCATAAATCTCAAATCCCACTGTTTCAGGATTCTCACCGTAGATCATCAGAAACACCCGATAAGCGTCCAACTGGGGCACATAGACCGGGCGGGCAACACCTCGGATTTCCTTGCCGACTCTGGCAACTAGCACATCCGCCGGATCATTAACACCCAGCGTATCACTGTCTATCAAGCCGGTTATGGTCATGCTGTTTGCATATTTATAGGCATCAACACTCCACTTGAGCTCCGGCAATTGTGCATCCGGTTGTGAATCGACTTTCGCTAATAGCAGCGAACCGATGTTTTTATTGTCATCGGATGGATAGGTCAGTGTATCTTTTTCGGCCAGATTGATCTTATATCCTCGCCCCGGAATCATCCATTGCAGGCTGCCAATCCAGCCATAGGTTTCAACATAATGAGCATAGCCGAACTGGTCTTTTATCAGATCATCCGGTGTATTCGTCAGACTGTACAGCGCTTCATTGACATTGACCCGTTCATTAGGCAGATAGCCCATCCAGCTCCAGCCACTGTTGAGAAAAATGTCCACCGTGTCCGGCCAGATTTTAAAACCGATATAATCAAGCCCGTCGGCTGTATCGATATCGCAGATATACATTTTCCCAAGGTCCAGTCCAGTTTGAGTCAGCGGGCCAGACCATGATTTCGCACTTCTCGAGTACTGGGCATAAGCTGTCTGCCCGATAATCCGGTCGCCATCATTCAGCCGAAAATCATTAAAAACACAATCAAGGTTTTTACGGTTATCACTTTCCAAATTCAGTGAAAACCAGGTAAAACCTTTCGCCATACCGATTTCCTGGGCTCGGGCACCATTCGCGTTGAGTTCCAGTGGATTGGTTGGTGTTCCGGCAATCGAATTTTCCATAAAAATCAGAGTGGTATCCAGCCCCCAGTATTCCACGCAACCGGTCCGGTCCCACATATGAAATTCGACGATTTCTCCGCTAAACTGGTTGCTGTAAATTGTCAAATGGGCCAGATATTCATCCAGGTTAGCATTATAAACCACGTTTGCCAATCCCCGGCACTCGCCATTGATAAAAGCACCAACGCGATCATATTTATCTTCGGACTTGGTCCCTTTTACAAATAAGCGTGCCGTGACATTCATGGAATATTGATAGTCACTGGCCTGAACATCCCAATACGGGTAAGGACACATATTCACCAGATTAATCCGTAACGGTTCGAGGCCATCGGGCGTATCGGCATAGATAACATTCTCGTATTCACCAACATTCAGATTTTCGTCAATGTGGAAATTAATTTTAAACGAGCCGCCCGGATTTATTTCACCAATAGCCGTCGAAGGAATCAGCCATTCCGGCAAATCGATTAATTCAAATTGACGTGCATTGGCACCAATATTATTCAGCGTCACTTCAAAATTATTATCATCTCCGATAAAGGCAATTTCATCAACTGATGGAATATTCCAGGAAATCGGGTTACGGTTTACCTGAAAATCCCAGGTAATCGTATCACCAGGATTGCCGTACATATCCTGATATCCAAAAAGCGTCGCTGTCATGAAGTGATTCTCGATAAAACGATTCTGAATCTGTGGTATTATGACTAGTCGCTCTTCGGAAACTGTGACTTCCAAATCCGTGATCCGACCACCGGCTTGACCGTCGAACAGAATCACATTGCTGCCGGAAACTGTTGCCGGGTTGATTTTCTCTGTAAAGTTGATAGCGATCTCATCATTCATATTCAGAACTTCATCCACCGGTTCGGGTGCGCCCAGTGTCTGCGGTATTTTTCGGTCGATAGTTCCCCGTAAAGCCGGCATCTCATTAGTCAGCAGACTATCCAAACACATCGACCTAAGACGGATATCATAAATTCCATCAGTAAATCCTGCCGGGAGAGGCCACTGCATCGATGCTGCCACCTGGCTATAGGCCCGTAATGTATCTGCATTCAAGGTAGCCGGGTCGATGGTATACCACTGATCACCGCCCAACGCCCGGTACTGTAAATGCAGCGCTTCAAAATAACTCTGATTCAGATCGTATCCGGTGGCAACAATATCCAGCGTGTCATGATTGGCGATATTCAATACCCAGTTACTACCGGGTTCGTAGACTTCAGCTTCCGTACACGGTCTAGCAAAATTCACCGTAAATGGCAGCGTAAAACCGGTAGTCACTCCCGCGTAGTTGGATTCACACTCCGGGGCAAATTTTATCCGGAGATTCGGGTATTCATAATGATCGCCAGGGCCACGCCAGACTCTGATCTGAGCATATTCTCCATCGCGGGGATCGAGCATATAGGGAATTGGCTCCACATAAATCTGTCCGTTGATCTCAATCAAAGCACCATCAGGATTGGATGACTGTACCAATGACAGAAAATAGGTCCGTCCTTCATCATTATCATTCCTTAGCAAGACGGACAGCTCGGCCGGGTCATTGGACAAAATATTATCAACAACACTCAGACCATCCCATTCCATATAAGGAACATCCCGGGGAATCGTCACTACTTCGCTCAGTTCATTCATCCACTCTTCATAAGGGCAGGATGAATGCCCCGCAATAACATGAAACACCGGCGTCCCGTAAACCGGATCATTGCCAACACTGACACTGTAATCGTCACCAAAATCATCATCATCCAGTGAAAAGGAAGAGGTGTTTGAAACCGTCTGGGTTGATGTCGAACTCCGGCCCATGTTGAATCCCATAGAATATTTTTGGGTCGTCGAAAGTCCAAATCCTTCATTGATCTCAAATCCGACTTCCTGGGCAAAACTGGCATTGATATCCAACCCGACATTCAGGGTATAACTGTCAGTCACTTCTGATGTACGGGATTGACTAAAGGCTCCGGCGCCACCCTCAAAACTGTAATTCACCGTGTCCTGGGTAAGCCAGCGCAATAAATCTTCCCGTGCCAGCACCTGGTTCCAGCGAGAGATATCTTCGAGTTTTGTCGAATCCGCTTCTGACAACATCGCCAGTTCCGGCAGTAAAACCTCTTCAATATATTTCCGTGTATAGATAAATGTCGTCGCGAACCCATCGGGCACAAACATAATCTCCGTATCTAACTTATAGATGTATTTTTCGATGGATTCATCATATTGGACACCGAATACATACGTTTTTCCATAGAGCAGGTTCAGTGCGCCACCCACGAAGAGATCAAGGTCGCCATGATTACCCGCAACGTCAACTCCGGTACCTGTCTGATAAGTGCTTTGGGTGGATATGCTGATTTGCTGGGAATTGGAGCTGGACAAAGAAAATGTCGAGGACAGTCCCGCGGTCATCTCATATTTGGCCTCAACGGAAAGTTCCGTCGATACACCAAAACCAACCACAGTCGTGAATTTTGTCCCCAGGCTTGCCTTCACTTCTGTTTCTTGACCGAGAGCCATGCCGACGTCAATCTGAAATTCCGTTGATTGGGTCTGACTGCTGGAGAATTCCGCATAACTCAAATCCCCCGGAGGTCGTCGGAGTATGAGATAAGGAATATCCGGCGCCACAGTGGTAAAATCCATCTGCTGGGGTACATTTCCCAGAACCACTGCATGTTCCACCGCCGAAGCAGTCCGGCCGAGCACATCCTTCGCTCTGATTTCAATTTTTTTATGATAGGGTCGCGAGCCCGCATCACTAATATTGGGTTTGCCAGGCATGACGCCATAACGATAAGTTCCGTCGTGACCGAATGTTACCTCCACGGTATCTTCAGCGCTTTCTGACCAGCGGTCACTGATATAATCGAAAATTTGAAACACACCAGAGTCCACCGGACATTCTGCGCCATTGAAATATTGTTCATAGATAAAAAACTCAAGACTATCAGGCTGATTCTGGGTATAATAGTTATTCGTGATGCTATTCTGTGTTCCCGGATTCCAGATAGTATGTTTTTTGAATCCACCAATGCGCGCCAGAACCGGCGAACGATAGACAAAATCCAGTGTATCGTTTTCTCCAATCCAAGCGGAATCCGCAATGGAATAGGAATTTTCGGTATTGACAGTTTTTCCGCCCCCTTTAAAATAATCACTCATAGTGGTCAGATTCGGAACCGGAGGATTATAGGGACCGGTAACATTGATCGTGACCGTTACCTGATAGGCCTGAGGTGGCAAATTAAGAAACTCAAATTCTCCGATGGCTTTCACAGTAACTGTTTTGGTAAACTTATTGCTCGCCGGTTTCAGTTCTACAGTAGCGATACCATACGGCCCCAACGGGTATCCGCAACTGCCGCCGGTAACACTGCCCTGTAAATTGCGGGTTTTTTTATCAATAAAATCTGCTGTTTTGTTAGTTACAATATCTGTAAATGAAAGTAACTGAGGGTCGAAATCAGTTATCTCCCGTGAATTTCTCTCCGGCTGAATAACGACATCGGCGCCTGGTTCAACTTCCACGCGATAAAATCCATCATCATCAGTGGTCGTCTTAAAATCTCCATTAACTTTAATCTGAACACCTTCCTCGCCGCACTGGACGCCATTCGTGTTATCAGTTTTAAAATAGACATAACCGGTGATGCTCATCAGGTTTTCAACCGTAAAGTTCTGATTCAGGGCTGTCGGGTTATTTTCATTCAGAGAAACATCCAGAAAATTCACGTTGAACTCGTGATACGGTTTTGTTGGGGTCAAACGAAACAGGGTCCCACTGCTACCATAATTAATATTGGACATAGCGTAGTAGCCATTGGCGTCGGTATAGGATGTTGCGTAGGCCGGCGGTAGCGTCTCTGACCAGGTATCTGCACTGACACCATAAAGGGTTCCGTTATAGCTCTGATCAGCTACGTTGGTCACTGTGGCGCCAGACCCAAAATCAAAATTCATACTGATAGTCATCTCAGGATAATTGATAGTCATACCGGTCCGGTAATACAGATAGCGATTGTAATCTCGGGCGATATTTGTCGCATTTCTGGTAATTTTCCACATTCGAAAATCATCTATATTTCCACGGAAATAATTACCTGTTCCATCTTTTGCCAGGGTCAGGACATCACTATTCGAGCTGCTACCCCCAATCGTAACAATTGACTGGCTGCCGTTCACAGTAGCACTCTCCCCATTTAGATAAACCTGAAGAGATCCTTCTGTTTTTACCAGTGCCACATGTGTCCAGTCATCGGTATTGATTGTGTTGTCCGTTTGGAATTTCTGAGTCCCGTTGTATGAAAACGTTAGTTTCAGAAAGCCTCCAACATCTTTCAACCCGAGATTCCAGAGAGTTCCTTTGGATATTATTATCTGGTTTGCCACTGTTAAGGGCCGAATCCAGAATTCAAGAGTAGCGTCCGGTAATAAGCCGTCATCGGTCAATTCAAAATTATCGGCATCAGCAATGGTCATATAGTCTTCAGATCCGTCAAAAAACAGGGAGTAGCCCCAATTTGGGGTCAGAACCAGTTTTACATCCGGAATTTTTGTGCCCTGCTTGGAGGTAATATTACCGGAAATAAAGCCCGAGGTCGATGTCTTTCCAATCGCTTCGGCCGGAGCCGGTGCCAATCCGAATATATTTTTCCCGACCAGTTTATAGTGATATTCTGTACCAACATTCAGGTCGTTGGAATTATCGGTATACGTTGTATCAGCTATTGGGTAATTATCATAAATAAGAGCATCGTCACGATAAATATTATGTTGTTTGGTCGCTGGCGGGATATTGGGATCATAAGACCAGTTCAGTTCAATTTCATCGGGTAGAATATCGTACCAGGCGGTAAATTGCGGAGTGCCCGGTTGTCGCAACCGGCTGCTCCAGAATCCAAGTTCAGTTTTCACACCACCACCACTCATGACACCGGTGGATACAAAAGGCTGTCCCACCAGAATGGTCATTGTTCCACTCTGCCGCTCTTCCCCCTGGATCGGTGGGGCAAGATAGCCGGCCATTACTCCGGAACCACCATTGACAATCGTGACTTCGGTCGCGTAGTTCTGGGCCAGCAACAGACCGGATGCCAGTAGCCAGAATACGAGACCGAGCATTGGCGGTGATTTTTTTAATCTATACTTTTTCGCGTTCATTGTAAGCCTCCATCAGGAAAGGTTGTTAATTATTAAAACTACTGTTTCCTGAGAGACGCTTCGATCCGGGCCAGTCTTTCCTTTAAATCATCAATCTCTTTCTGCTGATTTTCAATAATCCCCTGTTGCTCCTGAATAGCAGCAATTGCCATGACGGAAAAGCTTTCGTACTTCAGGCTTAACATTCCGCCGTGCTCACCAACAACCATCTGATCCGGGAAAACGGCCTGCACGTCCTGGGCGATGAATCCAAGGTTTTTAGATTCACTATCGTCTTGCGATTTCATATGATAAACGCTCGGTTGTAGTTGCATGACTTTGTCCAACAAATCGCCGGCCGGTTCAATATTTTTTTTCAAACGGCGGTCACTACTGTGTAGAAAAGCACCGTCATCATCATCAAAATAGGCCTCGCAACCATTTTTACTGTAAAAAATCAGGTCTTCATCGCCGGGATCATTATCGATACCAAAATCCCAGTAGAATCCAGCGGCACTCAGTCCTGATGGTACCTCAATTCGTATATTGTATGAATTAGCATTATAGGCAGCGGATCCTCCAATAACATGTAACGCCCGCTGTGGTGATGTAGTCCCAATACCGACATTGCCATATCCATCAAACGTCATTATCTCGGTTTTATGGGCAGCATCGGGAATCGCATATTGATCATCAGCCCACTCAGCTTTACCGGCCCTTAAATGCATTTTACTTTGTTTTATTGCGGCGGTAGCCTCAATATCAAAAAGAAATTTAGTGTTATAACTATCGTCACTCTGGTGCTGGTTCATACCCATGAGCAAATACGTATAGGTTCCGGTTTCGTTATAGCCAACACTTTTACTTATATAGGCCGTGCCGTCATGTATCTGTAATTTTGAACGGGGCCCTGAAGTTCCAATACCGACATTTCCCGATTCAAAATACCATCCGGAAGCTGCAATATCCCGTCCAAAGTGAAAATGGCCGTTCTCAATCGCAGGGCCGAAATTAAACCGATTGTCACTACCCCAGGTACTCATATGTAATCCATAGCCATTTTTATTGGTAATTTTTAATGCGGCACCAGTAGCATCGTTATGAATATGCAGATCGGCTGATGGTGATAAAGTCCCAATTCCAACTATTCCCGATTGCGGAAATACATTTTTTGTACCCTGAACTCCGCCGGCAATTGCATAAGGCGACAGGGTCAGTTTTGTCCGCGGTGTCATTTCCGTGGCACCTTCAATGGAAATTCCAAGCCAGTAAGACACGCTGTAATTCAAACCGGCGAGTGTATTCACCGCGCCCAATGTCGCGCTATAAACACCATTGACTACATTAATCGTTTGGTCTTCATCCCAGACTTTCGTTCCGCCGGTTTCAACCGTGTACAACAAAAATTTGAAACTCTTTGATCCATCCACCGATGCGCCGGTATCATCTCGCAGGACACCCTGGATACTAAGGGTCTGTCCAAAGACGGCTGTTACAAAAAGCACTGAAATCAACACAGTTAAAAGCATACGTTTCATGGTTATTTCTCCTTATAAATTATTAGCAAAGTATTATCGCCAAATGTCGAAAATCTCAACAAAGATTAAATAGATTCTGGTTATTATTTAGCTTGAAATATCTCGATTTTTTCATGAATAAAAAGAATGTACACCCCTGATATAAAAAAAGCAAGCAAGCGGGCCTTCTCACAATCTGTTTTCCGGATTTATTATTCCAGATCACAAATCCACTTGGAATTCGGACTTTAATTATTAATTTTAGACGAATGGAAATCTTTCATTATATAAGCGCTTATCGAATACAGAATGGCAGCGCGTTTCAACATTTCTGATAAACCAGAGAGGACTATTATTCAATGTCCGAATTTCTAAAACCCTTTTCTGAGATGACCGATCAGGATTACCAAAACCTGGGTTTGAAAGCCGGTCTGGAAATCCATCAGCAATTGCTGACCGAAAAGAAGTTGTTCTGCCGCTGCCCGGCTGCACGATATTCCGATGTCTATGATGCTGAAATCCTGCGTCACATGCGCCCAACACTTTCCGAATTGGGTGAGTACGACGGTACCGCACTAATGGAATTCAAGACGAAGAAAAACATCATTTACCGCATCAATCATGAAACCGTCTGTACTTACGAGATGGACGATACCCCGCCCTTTGAGATCAATCCCCAGGCTCTGGATATCGCTTTCCAGATTGCATTATTAATGAATTATAAACTGGTCAATGAAATCCACATCGCCCGGAAACAGTACCTCGACGGTAGCATTCCCACTGGTTTTCAGCGAACAACCATCGTTGGCGTCGATGGCTGGATTCCCTACAAAGACCACAAGATCGGCCTGATCCAGCTCGGCCTGGAAGAAGACGCCTGCCGGGAAGTGTCTGATATCGGTCATGAACGCATTTATCTAACTGATCGCCTTGGAATGCCGTTAATCGAAACCGTGACCGAACCGGTTTTACATACGCCACAGGAAGTCGCCGATGTGGCCAATATCCTACGCTGGTTGGTTCGCAGTACCGGCAAGGTTCGCACGGGGCTTGGCGCCGCCCGCCAGGATGTCAACGTCAGTATCACCGGCGGAACCAGGATTGAAATTAAGGGCGTTGCTCGCATTCCCCTTATTCCTTTGCTAATCTATAACGAGGCCATGCGTCAATATGCTCTGTTACAAATCCGCGCTGAATTAAAAAAACGGGGAGTCACAGAGAAGAGTTTCCAGGCCGTCTCAAAAGAAGTGACCAATCACCTGACTAACAGTTCCTGGGCGCCGATTGCCTGGGCTATGAAACATGGAGAGAAAGTTTTCTGCGTCAATCTCAAGGGGTTTCGCGGAATCCTCAGTACGCCCACCCAAACCGGCAAAGTCTTCTCCAAAGAAATTGCCGACCGTGTTCGGGTTATCGCATGTTTGACCCGCACCCCCAACATCCTAACATCCGAAAGTACCGAAGAGACCATTGGCAGTTTTGCCTGGAATAAAATTCGCCGGACTGTGGAAGCCAATTCCCAGGACGCCCTAATCCTGGTCTGGGGTAATGATCAGGATGTGGACACCGCGGTAAAAGAAATCATCATCCGTGCGAAAGAAGCAACCATCGGCATTCCCAGTGAAACCCGCCAGGCTTTGGCTGACGGAACCAATGGTTTTGAACGCATTCTACCCGGCCCCGAGCGCATGTACCCCGACACCGACTTACCGCCTCTGGAAATGACTACCGAGCGGGTTAAAGAATTAGCAAAAGCCAATCCCGAACCACTCTGGAAAAAGCAGGTCCAGTATGAGAAGATCGGTGTTCCAAAACATTTATATATTATTATTAGCTCATCTCCGCAATCTAAGTTTTTTGATATAATAGTTAAAAAATATAACATCCCGGTTTCCTGGATCTGCCGGTTGATGTTCGAAAAAACGATTCACTGGCGGCGGAAACAATTAGCGATTGACCGGATCAGCGAATCCGTCTGGCACTCTTTCTTCAAAGCAGTCGAAGCAAATCCCGCGATTGTCGAAAACAGCGATAAGTTATTTACAGAATTCATGAAAATACCCGGAATTGATATCGATACACTCCTAGATCGATATTCGCCTCCGAAACTTCAACCGACTGATCTTGAACGAATAATTCAGGGGTCTCTGGATGAGGAAGTGCAACAAATTCAGGACCCGGAGAAGCGATTCCGTTATTTAATGGGACAGGTTATGGATAAATGTCGTGGCCACATTCCGGCAAAAATCGTAATGAATAAAGTGTACGAATTCGTTCACAACCAGAAGGAATCGGTATGAGTGACATATATAAAGGCTACCGCGATCCGGCCTTGCAAGTCCTGAAAGACAATCAGGTACAGGTCTGGAGCGATGTGGAATTGCTGACGGAACAGGGCGGTTTCAAAGGCATTATCCTGCCCCGTTCCGAAACATCCGACGCCAAGCATATCGTCATGAAATTGCGAAATGGATACAATGTCGGCATCAATGTAAATACGGTCCAATCAATCCATGAAACCGCCCGAAAAGAAGCCCATTATAAAATCCCCGAAAAGGACTTTCCCTATGATCCTAAAAAACCAAATGTAAAACTGCTCGGCACAGGCGGAACCATCGCCAGCCGGCTGGATTATCGCACCGGCGCCGTAATCCCGGCATTTTCACCCGGTGAATTGTATGGTTCGGTCCCGGAACTAGCAGATTACTGTAATCTAAATACCGAAAAACTCTACGGTGTTTTCAGTGAAAATATGGGGCCGGAACAGTGGATCGGCACCGCTAATGCCATCGGCAAAGAAATTGAAAAAGGCGTTCACGGGATTGTGATCGGTCATGGTACTGACGTCATGCATCACACTTCCGCAATTTTATCGTTTATGGTCCAGAATTCACCGGTGCCAATCGTTATGGTTGGTTCACAGCGATCTTCCGACCGACCGTCTTCCGATGCGGCCCTAAACCTGATCCATGCAGTCAATACCGCTTCAACCAGCGATATTGCCGAGGTTATGGTTTGTATGTTCGGACCAACGTCTGACCAATACGGTTTATTACATCGCGGCACCCGGGTCCGCAAAATGCATTCCTCTTACCGTTCCACCTTTCGGACAATCAGCGATATTCCGCTGGCTATGGTGGATCGTGAAAAGATCACACCTTTGCGAAATGATTACAAACTTCGCCGAAATGACAGAGATGTCATCATCAACACCGCTTTTGAAGAGAAAGTTTCTATTGTCTATTACTACCCTAATATGAAACCCGATATCATCGACTCACTAA
>CAZAKB010000013.1:5448-38276 GCA_964485475.1 uncultured bacterium | reverse complement strand
GAAAATGAACAGGATTACTATGTAGTCGAGCAGGATTACTACTTCATGATGGGGGATAATCGTGATAACAGCCTGGACAGCCGGTTTTGGGGATTTGTCCCTTTTGATCTGGTAGTTGGCCGGGCGATGGTTGTCTGGTTGTCCATCAATAAAGAGATGCCGCTTTACCGGTTTACAAAGATTGTGCGGTGGAACCGGTTTGGGAAAGTGCTGTCCTGATTGGAATAGTTATTTTAGTTTTTCTGAAATAACTGCTTTTAGAATAGTTTTGCAGAATGATGTTTATACTTTTCTTGCATCTGCAGACTGATAATCCTAAATTTACTTCACGTCTTCGGGGCAGGGTGAAAATCCTGACCGGCGGTTAGAGTCCGCGAGTCCCGATCAATTGGGGCAGATCCTGCGAAATTCAGGGACCGACGGTAAAAGTCCGGATGGAAGAAGATTTAACGAAGTCCCGAGCGTTCGGGTTTTTTTATGGATAAACATCAGAAATGGATGCGCAAAGCACTGGAACTTGCCCAAAAGGGGCGAGGATATACCAGTCCAAATCCGATGGTTGGTGCGGTTCTTGTTAAAGACGATAAAATCATTGGCGATGGGTACCATCAAAAATTTGGTAGGCCACATGCTGAGGTCGGAGCCATTGCCCAAGCCGGTGAATTTGCCAAAGGCGCGACGTTGTACGTTAATCTGGAGCCTTGCAGTCATGAAGGTAAAACACCGCCCTGTGCGCTTAAAATCATTAATGCCGGTATTTCAGAAGTATTCATCAGTATGATTGATCCGAATCCTCGGGTCAATGGTAATGGTGTTCGTATACTTCAAGATGCCGGAATAACTGTTCATGTAGGACTTCTGGAAACCGAAGCGCGACATTTAAACCGTGGATTTATTCACTATATTGAGAAAAAGCGGCCATGGATAACTCTTAAAATGGCCCAAACAGCGGATGGATACATTGCCGATGTTTCCGGAAAAAGTAAATGGATTAGTTCTTCTGTCGCCCGTGAATTTGTAATGAATCAACGAACGCACCACGATGCTATTATGGTGGGTATGGGAACTGTATTCAAGGATGATCCGGGATTACTGCCGGTGAATCGTGATGGATTTATTCCATACCGGGTTGTTTTGGACGATATTCTCAGGATACCGCCCAGGCTGAGATTGGTTTCCGACGAATTCCACCATCGAACCGTAATTGTTACAGTATCCGATGAGAAGAAACAAAAAGTGAAGCAGTTGATTGGGTCGGGAGTGCAAATTCTGCATGTTCCAGGTGATTCTTTCGGCTGGATTGATTTGCCAAAAGCCATGGAAAAATTAGCGGAATTTGGCATTACATCCGTTTATTCCGAAGGTGGAAGCCAGGTTGCTGGTTCACTTATTCAACAGGGTCTAGTTGATGAAATTCAACTGTTCATCGCACCAAAAGTTCTGGGTGAGGGTATCTCAACGTTCAGTGGATTCATGAAATCCCTGGATAGCGCTATTCAACTGAAATGGGATGATGTACAGATGCTGGGACCGGATATACTAATTCGGGGGAGACTGGCCTGATGTTTACCGGATTAATTGAAGAACTCGGCACTATTCGGAGGATTTCAACAAATCCTGAGGGACGTGTTTTTGAAATCACTGCAAAAAAAGTCCTTGAGCATTTGGCCATTGGTGACAGTATCGCCATTGATGGTACCTGCCTGAGTGTTGTTTCTCTTAAAAATGATGGATTTACAGCGCAGGCTGTTCAGGAGACTATTAACCGAACGACGCTTAGGCATTTCAGAATCGGAACAAAAGTCAATCTCGAACGATCTATGCCGGCTAATGGCCGTTTTGGTGGTCATTTTGTGCAGGGGCATGTGGATGGGATTGCTGTAATCTCAAGCATTATCAATAGTGGTCGAGCTGCAGTAATAACAGTAGATTTACCTGTTGGATTAATGCGTTATGTGGTTGTTAAAGGATCCATAGCGATTGATGGGATCAGTCTCACAGTGGCTGAAAAATCAGGAAATCTGGTGTCGGTTTCAGTAATACCGTTGACGTTGCATGATACTAATCTGTCGTTAAAAAGGAAAGGTGATTTTGTCAATATCGAAGTCGATATGATGGCTAAGTATGTTGAACAATTTGTAACCGGAAACTCTGATGGAGACACAAGTTTAGTGGAAAAAATCAGGAGTTGGGGTTATAAAAGTAAGTAGAGGAAAATGATGAAATTCAATACAATTAAAGATGCAATTGAGGATTTTAAAAAAGGAAAATTTGTTATTGTAGTCGATGATGAGAACCGTGAAAATGAGGGTGATTTTATTATTGCCGCGGAAAATATTACTCCAGAAGCGGTCAATTTTATGGCAATCCAAGCTCGGGGGTTGATGTGTGTGGGATTAACAGAAAAACGGGCCAAAGAACTACACCTTGATTTGATGGTAAACGACAACACCGCAATCCACAATACCCGTTTTACAGTGAGTGTGGATTATACAAAAGGAACAACAACGGGTATATCGGCTCCTGACCGGGCTGCGACAATCAAAGCGCTGGCAGACTCTGAAACTAATCCCGATGATCTGGGTCGTCCCGGACATATTTTCCCAATTATAGCTCGCTCCGGAGGTGTTTTGCGTCGTACCGGACATACCGAGGCATCTGTCGATTTGGCGATGATTGCCGGATTGACGCCGGTCAGTGTCATGTGTGAGATTATGGATAAAAATGGTGAGATGGCTCGTGGAGAAGCCTTACATAAAATTGCCCAGGATTTCAACATTAAAATTATTACCGTAGAAGAGTTAATCGAATACCGGCGTAAGCATGAACGCTACATTGAACGGATCAGCCAGGCGATTCTTCCAACGAAAATCGGAAAATTTGATATTGTCGTTTATATCGATCATTTAACTGATAAAGAGCATGTAGCCTTGGTAATGGGCGATGTGGCCAATGGTGAACCGGTAATGGTTCGTGTCCATTCTGAATGCCTTACCGGAGATGTATTTGGTTCATTGCGCTGTGACTGTGGTGATCAATTAGATCATGCGATGCGAATAATTGCCAAAGAAGGCCGTGGTGTCGTATTGTACCTGCGGCAGGAGGGACGTGGAATTGGATTAAAGCATAAGATCAGTGCTTATAGCCTTCAGGATCAGGGTATGGATACTGTAGAAGCAAATGTTCAATTGGGATTTTTGCCAGATCTCCGGGATTATGGAATGGGGGCACAGATGCTGTCGGATTTAGGTATTAAAAAAATGACACTCCTGACCAATAATCCCAAGAAAATTGTTGGTCTTCAGGGATACGGATTGGAAATTATCGGCAGGGTTCCAATTGAAATTCAACCCAATCCGGAGAATGAGAAGTATTTGAAAACAAAACGGGATAAAATGGGACATATGATCCTGAAAAACAAAAAGTAGGTGTGTTATGGTAAAAATTATTGAAGGCGTATTATCAGCAGAAAAAATGCGGACAGCCATAGTTATCAGTCGGTTTAACGATTTGATAACCAAGGAATTGTTGGAAGGCGCAATTGACTGCCTGAAACGTCATGGGGCCAGTGAGGATGATATTTCTATTTACTGGGTTCCGGGCGCAATGGAAATTCCCCGGATTGCCAAAGCGGTCGCTAATTCTAAAAAATACGATGGAGTAATCTGTTTGGGAGCCGTTATTCGTGGTGCGACGCCCCATTTTGACGTGGTTGCTGCAGAATCATCCAAAGGTGTTGCACGTTTATCAATGGATTCAGATGTACCGGTTATTTTTGGAATTTTGACAACGGATTCAATTGAACAGGCATTAGAGCGGGCCGGTACCAAATCAGGAAACAAAGGCTGGGATGCGGCATTAAATATGATTGAAATGGCAAATTTACTCCGCACAATTAAAAGGTAATATTGATGAAGTCCAAGGATCTTATTACTCTTTTTTTGATTATTCCAATTCTGATAAAAGGTCAGTCTGTAATTGGTGAATGGGATAGTTATACATCCGCTCTGAATGTTCGGGATGTCCTGGCAATTGAAAACAATATTTTTGCTGCCAGTAGTGGCGGCTTGGTTGATTACAATAAGATGACTGATCAATTTGAGATATACACAATCAAAGATGGTTTATCCCGAAATGACATTCAGTGCATGGCTAAAGATAATTACAACCGTATATGGCTGGGTATGAGTAGCCCCGATGGTGAAATCAATATCTGGAACAGTCAAACGAAGGCTGTTGAACAGGTTTTTGATTCCTTTGATTTTGGTGATGAGTTAAACAGCATTGTATCGATTGTCTTCACCGGCAACAAAGCTTTTGCCGCTTATCAGCACAACGTGGATTGGGGTATCACATACTTTAAAATAATTGATGGAGAGTATCGATATCAGGACCGATTGGAAGCGTTTCCATTGGGCGTTTCGGGAATCAACTCCCTGCAGGTGATCAATGATACTCTCTGGCTGGCGACGACAACGGGGCTGTTATTTGCTGATTTGAACCAAACGGATTTAAAGCCGGAATCTGCCTGGCAAATCGTTGACTTACCCGGTTCAGGGAATATAGCCAAAGTTGTTCGATACTATGGGAAAGTCATTTTTAATTTCGACAATGAGATTTACGAAATTAATGCTATCGGGCCCCAGAGTTTTAATAGTAATCAGTCACAAAGTATTTCCGATTTGATTCTTGATAATGCGGGTGAATTATACGCAATGACATCTTCCGGTATAGATCATTTTTCATCAGGAATCTGGACCAGAATAGTGTCGGTTGCCATGACGAAATGTATTTTTGATAGTGAGGATATTTTATGGGGTGGATCCGCTACCCGTTGCATCTGGTTTGAACAGACCGGTAAAGCTCAGTATTTAGTACCCAACACAATCCTGGACAATATTTATACGGCATTGTGGGTCAATGAAGATGGTTCGCTGATGGCAGGAACTCAAAAAGGATTCAGTCTGTTGACTGATAATGGCTCGTATAATATCTATCGAACTGATACTACGATTTCAATTCATGATGGTACTCAACAAAATTGGAATCGGTTTGTGACTGATACGATTGCTTATAGTTGGACTGGACGAATTTACAATCTCGAAAAAAATAAAGCCGGTAATTATTTCGCTCCTTTATATGGTTCGTATATAAATGGTGTTGATAAACATGGGAATACTCACGCCTATTTAAAGGAGGGTGGGTTATTGGAATTTAATCTGGACGAGTTAGAAGACTATGTCATTTATGATACAACCGATCAGAAACTAGCCGGTTCAGAAGGCCGGGGAGGAGAGAGTTGTTATCTTGGGATCGGTTTTGTATCTCTTGACGATGATGAAAATCTCTGGATTGCCAATCATTATGCTCAGAATGACAATGTTATTGCCGTATTGACCAATGATGGTCAGTGGACTCATTTTAATATCGAAGAATCCAATGGGTTTTTGAATTATCATACGACTTCGATAATATTCGACCAGGAAGATCGGGTTTGGTTTGCGTCTGAAGTGCACACAGGGGAAACCCCTTCACCGGCGAATGGTGGTATTATTGTACTGGATCATCACGGTACCTTGTCTGATAAAGAGGATGATGAATGGTATTGGATCACTACATCAGATGGTCTGGCGAGTAATGCCGTCTATTCTATTGCTTTCGATAAAGAAAATGATCTCTGGATAATGACGTCTGATGGAATTCAGCGGGCGATTATCGCATCGAATTTTCCCAGTCGTTATTTCAGTCAGATTGACGATGCGGTTCTGACAAGTGTGCCTTTTGCGAAAGAATGTCGTATAAAAGTTGATGATAGAAACAACAAATGGATTTCGACTGTCGGTTATGGTGTCAAAGTTTATACCTATAACGGTATCTGGCTGAACGATGTGGAGGGTTTTACCTCTGAAAATTCAGGTCTGTTAAGCAATACGGTTCTTGATATTGCTTTTAATAATGCTGAAGGACTGGTTTATCTGGCCACTACTAAAGGAATTTCGGTTTATAAATCTCCTTATGCAGTATACGGAAATAAATATAAAGACCTGAAAATATTTCCCATGCCCTATGAAATTCCGTCAACGAGGCCAATGATTATAGATGGACTGCTTCAGGAATCTGACGTTAAAATCATCACTCTTGACGGTTCATTCGTCCGGCATTTGTCCTATATTGATGGTGATGTCGTCGGACAGCAGGCGTTTTGGGATGGGAAAGATCACCGCGGTCGCTTCGTCAGTAGTGGCGTCTATCTCTGCATGGCCTACACGAAAGAGGGCGATACAACTGTTGGTAAAATAGCCGTGATTCGGAAATAACATGATCTTCAATTCCCGCTTTTCCCAATTCATCATGACGTTGGTCTTATTTTCTGGAATGGTGACCGCGCAGGATCGAGTTTATTTTGATATTAAAACCACTTTCGATGAGAAAACGGATTTATTACCCATCGAACTGGGCACAACACTGGTTTTTTCTCAATCAGACTGGGCTGGAATTCTGGAAATCGGAGAAGATTATTGTATTTTCATGCGAAATTATCGGCGTAAGGAAACCCATAATGCAGTATTTATCAGTTTAGATATTGAGCTTCGAAACCCCGGCACGTTTAAAGCCGGTGATATACTCGGGAATCGCACAATACGTCTGAAAATTAATCGGGATAATACTATTTCACCAGCCACAGAATTTTATAATTTAATTAAATCCGGATTTGATATATCGGAGGACGATTATCATAACGAGACAATAATCATTGGTAAAGTTGTAGAAAAAACCGCCTGGGCTTTGTACAGATCAATTCAAGGGAATCGAAACAATTTCAGTACTATAATTCACTCAAGAGTGTAGGTGATATTTAAACTAAGTTCCCCAATATTTATCGGAATCGGGCATTTATTTTCATAAATTAAAATATGATTTTTTAATGAATAGTGTAGGACTAAAAATTTAATGAAAAAATGGGTATCGTTTTACTGTTTTCTGCTGATTTTACTGTTTGGGAAAAGTGGCTTCACTGCTGACCTGATTGAGGAACAAGGATATCTTAATGATCTTCGTTCGGTCGAAAATGGTATTGTTTATAGTGATAATTATGGCTCAGCAATATATATTACCCGGAATGGTCAGATGGAAAAACTGACCGATACACGGGGTTCAGGGCTGTTCTATTCGATTTCACCGAAGCGAAATTCAATTGGATTTAAAGTCATCAATAATGACGGACAACAACGCCCTGCGCTTGTCAATATTAACAATGGAGAGATTCGTTATTTAAGTAACTATACAGTACATGCCGGCCAACCGAGTTTTATGGATAATGGTACTGTAGCTTTTACCTTGAATACGCGTTTGGTCCTATCTGATGGTCGTGAATATGAATTAGGCGTTTATTCAAATATAGCGCCAGTTTCACCAGATGGGAAATTTGGTTGCTATAATGACGATAACGACCAATTATGGTTATTGGATTTAAGCAATTCCAATCGCCAAAAAATCAGTACGGATGAGGGAGGCTATTATTATCCCCAATGGTCCGGGAATTCACACTATATTCTCTATCTCGGGTTTGACAGCAAAATATGGGTTTATAATGTGGAAACCGGTTCTAATACAATGATTGCCGAAGGTCATGAACCGAAATGGTCCGTTGATGCCAGCCGGATTATTTTTTATAAAAAAGAAATTGATAATTTTGAACTAATTAACAGTGATTTATATATCGTCCGTAATGATGGCAGTGAAGTACGCAGGTTAACGAATACCGAAGACAGTTTCGAAATGGATCCGGAATTTTCGCTTGATGATTCGCAGATTATCTATCATAAATATGGGACTAAAGAAATATATATCAGTGACTTGAATACAGCAAAATCTGCTATTCTAAAAGAACAGGTTATAAAGGTTTCCATTTCCGATATTCCAGACCTGCTGAACAATTACCAATTATATGATCAAAGTAAAACTGAAAACGAGGGGATGCCGGTTCCCTATCTGCATCAGGTTTACGATGTATCGGATTGGTTCTGGGGATATTATGCCTGCGCGCCAACGGCAGCGACGATGCTTTTAGCCTATCATAATATACTTCCGAAGTGGCCGGTAAGCTGTACAAGTCCTTATCGCCATACCAGTAACTGGGGACGTTATATATGTGAACGGTATTATTTTCATGAGAAAGATTATAATTATTCGTCTTCCCCGAACGGACATACGGCAGGCAAAGGCGGCTATGGCTATATGTGGGGCACAGGGGGCAGCCCGAATTCACGGATGGCCGATTATTATCGATTTCATGGGATGAGTGCTGAGCAGGAATGGTCTTCAACAAGTTGGAACAGGGCAGTGAATAATATCAATGCCGGGAATCCTTACACCATGTGCGTCTGGCTGACCACTTCCGGTCATCTGGTTTTGGGAAAAGGGACTGTGGAGGGCAAGAAAACACTGATTTTTAACGACCCCTACGGCAATAAAAATACGGCCGGTTATCCCTCTTATGATGGTGAAGGGGCCCGCTACGATTGGCCCGGCTATAATGAGGGCAATGTTAACCTGGCCACGGCCGGTTCGGGGATTCCCTGGACGATTGCTACCACGTATACCACATTGGTAAGAGCGGATACGCTGGTTGATGATAAACACGTTGGAAACGGGTTTTATTTACATGCACAATACCCCTCATCCATGTCAATATGGAAGGACAAAAAAAGCGGATATCAAAATCATTACTGGTACTGTAGTACCCATTCTGGTTCAGATGTGGATACCTCTTATGCAGAATGGACGCCTGAGCTGCCACATCTCGGCTGGTATAACATTTATGCATATATTCCTGCAAATACAAACGCAACTACGAATGCGCTTTACCAGATATATCATTCAAATGGAATTGATTCTGTTGTCGTTGATCAGAGCCTGTATGCTGATGAATGGGTCTGCCTGGGAGAATATATCTGTCATTCGGGCACAGAATCTTTTATCCACCTGGGAGATGCCTGTGGTGAAATCGGGAAAGTTGTTTTGTTTGATGCCGTGAAATGGAGCCCCGATCGGCCGGTCGCTATTGATTTTATTGCTGAAAAATTATCCGGCGCGGCACCCTTGACTGTTCAGTGTACAAATTTATCAGAATACCTGCATGAAGAATGCCAAACAATCTGGGATTTTGGTGATGGAAATAGCAGCGAACTCCGCGATCCGCTTTATATATATCGGGAAGCCGGCGATTATGACGTACAGTTGACGGTGATTTATTCTGATACCATTCAGTTAGTAATCAAACCTTCCTATATCCATGTTGATCCACCTTTTTCTGGCGATTTCAGCCTGATAGTGCCGGAAGTCAATAGTGTATTAAAGACCGCGACTCCTCTGTTTTACTGGGTGCCGGGTTCATTAAACAAGAGTGAGCAAATAGTAATTGCGAGGGATTTAAAGAATGGTAACTTACCCCATTTGCCTGAAACAAGCGGAGCGCCGATAGAGTATCAGTTGTATCTTCATACCAATTCTTATTTCAGTGAAACGACACCAATTGTTGTTGATACAAATTTTTACAAACCTGAAACATCATTGGATGAAAATCAGGAATATTTCTGGCAAATCCGCCATGTCACAGCTTCGAATGATACCCTTAAATCCGCTGTTTGGTCATTCAGCGTAGATACACAAAATAGCCCACCGGAATCCTTCGCATTGATACATCCTGCCGAAGGGGAAATTCTCACTGATCTATTGCCACAGTTCGAATGGGAGCTTACGGAAGATATTGATGTCAATGACTCTGTATTTTACCGGATGAAAATCGGCAGTGATTTTACAAAATTCGATATTGTCTATGAAGGAAACGAAACCACGGTTATTCTTGATGATACACTGGCAGATAACCATGAATATTACTGGCAAGTTGAAGCAATCGACCAGGCAGATGCTGTCACTTTAGCGAACGGAAAACCAACGGTATTTTTTACTAATCAAGTCAACGAGACCCCGAAATCGGTAGTCCTGATTTCACCGAAAAACAGCGATTATGTTTTTACTAATTACCCGACTTTTGAGTGGTTACCGGCCGATGATCCCGATCCCAACGAGGAATTGACCTACTTTTTACGCTACTGGCCAGTTGGGTCAGTCGTTCGCTATGTTTACAGTACTGATACGACCTATTGTGATATTCGTCGTGTTAAATATGATTACGACTACTATTGGTGTGTGGAAGTGGAAGACAGTGGAGGTCTGACCGCAATGTCAGATACATTTATATTTAAAACCAGTTTAACAGGTATTGATGATGATGTATTTATACCAACAGACTTTGCTCTTTATCAAAATATACCAAATCCCTTTAATCCGACGACAAGTATCGTTTTTGATATTCCGGAACAGATCCATGTTCATTTAACGATCTATGATCTGACCGGACGATTGGTACGAACACTGATAAATAGTGAAAAGTCTGTGGGGACACATCGGATTGTCTGGGATGGATATCACGATGACGGGAGACTTGCCGCCGCCAGCGTTTATGTTTACCGAATCCATGCTGGCAGTTTTATTCAAACTAAGAAGATGGTTTTCGTCCGCTAGGAAAATGAATAACAATAGAGACTGTCCCAAAAACAAGTCCGTTATTCTTATCGAAGGCAAAGAGCCAAAGAATCTGTTTACCATTCTTCATCATTGCAATTTCATCATGACGGAATCACTTCAAAGGCATTACGAAAGAGGATGACAGCCATTTCAGATGCCTAATAAAGCCTCAAGAAAAATAATTTTTTCCATGCATCTAAGTCTTTTTTTCAATTTAGTACATCTTTGAAAGGGGCAATAGTGAAGCGACTCTGAGCCGCCCGGCTTAAACGCTTCAAAGTTTTTTGAAATGAGTTTCTATTTGGAATCTACAAATTGGAAATATATCTTTGTCTGTTAAAATTAAAAATAATTGAATGTCAGTAGGTCATTGATTAATCGGGATTTGATTATTCATGTCTCTGGAACTGATCAGGCTGATACCGGTCTCAGCGATATTTTTTATCAGAACAGCGCCCATTTTTACGGGGCATTTTACCGTGATTCGATTAATCTCGTTCATGCAATCGAATATTTTTCCCATTGGTATGGCCGATTCAGTGCGTACTGGGAGACGTTTATAACTTGAGTTGCTTATTTTGATTGTGGATGTCAATATCCGGCGCGGATCGGTCATTTCGGTAATTGCATAATCGATACCCCGCTTGCAGGTATTGCCCTCAATCTGGAATCCCTTCTCTGCTGATTCATCCCGGTATACGGTTAACCGACATCCGATAGGACATGCCGTACAGATAATTTCTTTAGATTGCATAATGAGTTTTTTCCCCTTCAACATTCAGAGTAATCTGTTTAGGCTGTGCTTTTCTGATAAATTCTGAATCAATCTGTATACGCTCCATTTCTCCGGGAGCCAGATACCGACGTTTGAGCTCCTTGATGATTTTTCCATCTAACTGAACGCAGATTTTTGCATTCCGGTAAACACTGTTTACACGGAAAAGTAAATCCAGCGAACCGTTTAAATTATCGAGCCTGATTTTTTGGGGAATCACATAGCTGATCCCGGTTTCCGGTACCACCGGAATTGACGGACTTTTTTCGTTTATTTCTTCCAAGATATAATGGGCCGCGCTCGCTCCGGCTTTGCGGGCTTCTTCGGTAACATAATCAACCAGATCATGGACATGGACGACATTACCGCATGCAAAAATGCCTTCGATATTTGTTTCCATAATTTCGTTGACAATTGGACCGCTGGTTTTAGAATCCAATTGGATGCCTGCTTGCAGAGATAATTCGTTTTCCGGGATTAAACCAACAGATAAAAGTAGTGTATCGCATTCGTAAAACATTTCGGTTTTAGCAATTGGCTTTAGATTTTCATCTACCTGGGCAACGCTGACTCCTTCGACACGATCTTTACCTTTTATGTTTGTAACGGTGTGGCTCAATAATAAGGGTATATCGTAATCATGCAGACATTGAACAATATTGCGTGTTAGACCACTGGAGTAAGGCATCAACTCTGCAACTGCCAGCACTTTGGCACCTTCTAGTGTTAGACGCCGTGCCATTATCAGCCCAATATCGCCAGATCCAAGGATAACAATTCGTCTGCCAATCATATGGCCTTCAATGTTGATAAACCGCTGGGCAGTCCCCGCAGTTAAAATTCCTGCAGGTCTGGTACCCGGGATTTGAATTGCCCCACGAGTTCGTTCTCGGCAACCCATTGCGAGAATAATTGCATTTGCCGAAAACGTGATCAGACCGTCTTTACTGTTGACGGCAGTAATAGTTTTAATATTGGAAATATCAATAACCATGGTGTCGATTTTATATTCGATACCCAAATCTGATAATTCATTGATAAACCGCTGTGCGTATTCGGGGCCCGTTAACTCTTCTTTAAATACATGAAGACCAAAGCCGTTGTGGATGCACTGTTGTAAAATGCCACCTAGTTCAATGTCGCGTTCCAAAACCAATATGTTTTTTACGCCATTTTTCCGGGCTTCGATTGCTGCTGCTAATCCCGCAGGTCCACCACCGACAACAACTAAATCATAATCCTGCATCTTTTTCACTAACCCTCTATGCAACAACTGTTTCTTCATGTTTAATAGTATCAACCGTTTTGGTTGTGCCCGTAATAATTTGTGAATTTGGCCCGTCTTTCAAAATTGTGGACATATCTTGCTTAAGTTCCCGGGCGAGAATTTCAATGACCCGGGGCATGCAAAATCCACCCTGGCAACGACCGGTGCCCGGTCGGACTCTTCGTTTGACACCATCAACCGTTGTGGCGCCGGCATTACGATGAATGGCGTCAACAATTTCTCCCTCGGTGATATTTTCACAACGACAGACAATCCGTGCATATCGCGGATCTTTATTGATTAAATTCGATTTTTCTATATCGGTCATTTCGGAAAAATGATACACTTTTTTCCGGGTAGCCTTAAAATCTGGATTTGGTTTAAGTCCCAATGTAATCCGATCGACGATTTCAACAACCATTTCAGCGATTGCCGGTGATGCCGATAGCCCTGGCGATTTTATCCCTGCAACGTTGAGAAATCCTTTAACATCTGGTGATTCACCAATAATAAAATCACCAGTATCCGGTTCGGCGCGTAATCCCGCAAATATGTTTATAGTTTTATTGAATGGGATATTTTGATAACTCTTTTTACTCATTTCTCTGACGAAATCCAGGCCACCGTCAGTTGTTTGAAGTGCGTCATCGTCTGTAACAAAATCGGAATTTGGACCGACCAAGACATTTCCATGGACGGTGGGTGTAATTAGAACGCCTTTTCCGTGGCTGCCCGGTGGCTGGAAAATAACATGGTGAATCAGGTCACTTACTGTTTTATCAAGTACATAATATTCGCCCCTCCGTTGGTTGATTTTAAAAGCTGCTGGAGCGATAAGATTATTGATTCTCGACGCATGTACACCGGCACAGTTGATGACAATTTTAGAATGAAATGTTGAATTCTGAGTTTTTACTGTAAAAACAGAATCTTCTTTATGAATGGCTTGAACGGTGTTGTTTAAAAACAATTTAACGCCGTTGTCCATGGCATTTTCGGCCAGGGCGATTGCCAACTCCCAGGGGCCAATAATCCCGGCTGTTTTGGCATAAAGTGCACCAACCGCATTTGGATGGATACTGGGTTCAAGATAGCGTAATTGATTCTTATCTATAAGATCCATATTTATAATACTATTTTGGATTCCTCGATTGTAAAGGTTCCTAATTATCTTTAAATCATCCTGATTGAAGGCGAGTACAAAAGAACCAATTCGTTGAAAAGGTACATCCAAGTCGTGACAGATGGGGTCAAACATTGGATTGCCCCGGGCATTCAATTTCGCCATTAATGTCCCGGGTTCCGGATCGTATCCGGCATGGATAATGGCGCTGTTCGCCTTAGTTGTACCGTTGGATACATCATTGGCCTTGTCTATCAAGGCTACCCGCAATTTGAAACGCGATAATTCACGTGCAATGTATGTTCCGCAAATGCCAGCACCGATAATTAAAACATCGAACATTGTCAGTAATTCCCAAGTTGTTCCAGCGTTCAGAAAACCATCAAATTTTAAACAGAATATATATTCATTGATATAAATTCATATATAATTTCAACTTTATCCCAGCGAAAGTCAATAAAAAATTTATGCGAGTTGAAATGTAATTAGATGGATTATTAACTAGATTAGAACTAATTGGCAAACTGCATTAATTCTTGAGCGCCATTGTCGTCAATAACCAGGGATTTGATAATACCACTTTTGACGGCCGCCCGAACTGCTCTTGCCCGATCTCGACCTCCAGTAACAGCTACTACTTCTGAAGTATTTTTTAATTGTTGCAGATTGATACCAATAATTCTATTGGTATAAGTGGTTTCACATTCGTTGCCGTCCTGATCAATGAAATGACCGCAAATTTCTCCCACAATTCCACGGGATTCTAAATCATTTAACTCACCAGGATTGGTAAATTCATGATTATAAAAAACGGAATTTTCCGGATTCCCAACTCCAACGAATACCAGATTTGCTTGGTTCATTTGATTCAATACGAATTTAATCTGTTCATGAGTAGTAAAAATTTCATAGCTGCGATTATCGGGGGTAATTGCCGGAGCCTGAAGACGGTAATATTGTCCGTTCCAGCGTTTAGCCAAGCGGCGAGTCAGCTCAATTGCATCGTTTTCCTGAATCTGTGTTGTAATATCGCCTATTGCCTGTATGAATGTAACATTGAATGTGGATTGTACTGGTTTCATTTCATCGGTGATCGCACGTAAATGACGTCCGGCAGCGACGCACACAATGGACTCCGGCTTAATGAGCTGACTTAAAATTGGGGCCGCAAAATGACCCATGGTGTAGCGGAACTGTTCACTGTTTTGATCGGGGAATGTTTTAATTACAACACAATTATTGAAATGAAATTTGTTTTTTAGTCGTTTTTCGAGGGCTTCGTCACGGGGGGAAAATGGCCTGACCTGGATCTGTACAATTCCCCTTTTTCTGGCTTCATTCAGTAATCGCGATACATTCGCCTGGGAGATACCAGCCAATTTTGCGACTCTTGATTGTCCCAGGCCTTCTTTATAATATAGTGAGGCTACCAGTAATAAAATTTCGTCTTGTGATTTTGGTTTTATGACAGTTCCTTTTCTAATTCAGACTGTACACGTTGTTAAAAATTAAATCCACAATGTATAAAATAGAACATTTTCACAAATTATAAAGAAAAAAATAAATAATATTCATGAATAAATACTCATGATTTATGACAGAATTCCGGGAAATTTCATAAAACCATTATTAAGGAATTATTTGTCATCTGAATTCACTAGACAGAGGCTCCCTAAACAATTAAAACGAATATAATTTTGGGTAAATAAAGCAAATCGTAAAAATGTATTGACTTTTCATAAAAAATCCACAATATTAAATGCATTATTATTAAGGAATATTTATTCATATTGTGATTAAAAAAATAACCAGATATCTTGAAAATGTTTGTGAAAGACGACTGCTTGTTTATGGGTAATTAAAAGTCAAAATCACAATTATTACAATTGAAATATTGAAGTAAATGTTGAGCAATTCTGTTGGGGAAATTGTATGAATAGACACAGTGTATACGTAATCATTTTAGTACTTTTGATGTTTGGTGTGAGTACCTGGGCCGGCGTTACTGGTAAAATTAGGGGAAAAGTGGTTGATAAAGATTCCGGTAATCCTATTATTGGAGCGAATGTATATATTGAAGGAAGCAGTTTGGGAACAGCTTCCGATATCAATGGTGACTATTTTATAATAAATATTCCTCCAGGCATGCATAACCTGATCTGTTCGTATGTTGGTTATGAACGAGTTTTGGTTCTTGATATTCAAGTGAATGCAGATCGTTCAACTATCCAAAATTTTTCTATCGCTCCACAAGCGATAGAAGGCAAAGAGGTAACTGTAATCGGTACTCGAAAAGTGATTGAAATGGACCGGACTAATACGGCAGCATATGTTTCTTCTGAAGAAATTCAGACCATGCCGGTGCAGGAATTAGGTGACTTGATTCAACTTCAAAGCGGTGTGGTCAAAGATGCAGGCGGTACATTTCACATTAGGGGTGGCCGGGGTGGTGAAATCGCCTACCTGATCGACGGTGTACCTGTCACTGATCAGTATAATGGTGGCAGCTCCATCGCCATGGAGAATAACTGGGTCCAGGAATTGCAGGTAATTAGCGGGACATTCAATGCTGAATATGGTCAGGCCCAATCAGGAGTGGTCAATGTCATTACAAAAGAGGGAGCGAAAAAATTCGGTGGCAGTGTGTCTTTTGGAGTCGGTGACTATGTCACATCCAATTCTGATATTTTCATGAATCTGGAAAAAATAAATCTCAATGAAAAGGACCTGAACTTTAATCTGAGGGGTCCAATACCAATTATACCCGATCTTTCATTCTACACATCCCTTCGTTTATTCCAAACCGATGGCTGGATGTACGGGCAACGGCGAATCTTGATTGATGATACCATACCGATCCAATACTATGTTTATGATGCTCAACGTAATCCAACTCAAGAGGAACGGCAGTATGGTTATGATATTCCGGATTCACTGATGAATGGTGATGGTACATATGTGCCAATGAAAAGTAGTAAGAAAATTTCTGGATATGGAAAATTAACCTATAAGCTGACACCTAAAATTAAACTGAATTATTCTCTGTTTTATAATAAATCAGAGTCTCAATCTTACAGCGATTCAAGACGCTACTCACCCGATGGAGTTGGTACTGCTCATGATCGGAACTATAATCACATATTTAGTATAAATCATGTGTTATCCACCCGAACATTTTACACTTTAAACCTCTCCAATTATTTAAAAAATACATGGTTTTATCTCTATGAAGAACCATTGAACTCCAAGTATCAGAGTAGTGCCTTTTCGGATCAGGGTTTTACTTTTGGAGGTACTCAGAACAATCGTTATGATATATTACGATCTGCCAAATCTTTAAAATTTGATCTGACCAGTCAGGCGAATAACGTTAACCAGCTAAAAATTGGCTTTGAGTATAAAACACACAGATTGGATTACAATTCATCCAACACGGTGGCTTATGGTGTTAATTATGAGCAGCCCGATTCTTTACGTGTCCCGGCAGTGAATACAGCGAACAATAATCACTATCTGGTCAAACCGGTGGAAGCGTCAATTTATGCTCAGGACAAGATTGAATTTAATGAGGTCATTGTCAATATTGGTTTGAGATTTGATTACTGGGATCCGGTTGCTCAAATCCCTGTTGATTTGCGTGCGGAGACGGATATTCATGACGGAATCCGCTTAGGATCGGATCTAAAAAAAGCGGATATTCAAACTCAACTCAGCCCCCGGTTTGGATTAGCTTATCCAATTTCAGACAATGGTGTTTTTCATGTCTCTTACGGGCACTTTTTCCAACTGCCTCGTTTCAATGCCATCTATAATAATTATGAATATGAGATTGAATTAGGCGGCCTTCAGACGACCATGGGGAATGTCAATTTGAAGCCAGAGCAGACGATTGCTTATGAATTGGGACTTCAACAAAAACTCGCTGGGGAAGTCAGTTTGGATGTCACACTATATTATAAGGATATTAAAAACCTATTAAGTCAGGAAATTATCAGTACCCGTGATGATAAAGTTTATGCCCGCTATATCAATCGTGACTACGGTAATGTTAAAGGGATTATATTTTCATTGAACAAAGCCTATTCCAATAATTTTTCCGGTGGTATTGATTATACTTACCAGGTGGCGATGGGGAATGCTTCGGACCCCAGTGCGGTGTTTGTGAATTTCCAGTCCAACCCGCCGGCTGAAGGTGAGAAACAAGTTGTCCCCCTGGATTGGGATCAACGTCATACCCTAAATACATCATTTATTTTTGGTGATCCCAGGAATTGGAGTTTTGCCGTTATCGGTCGATTTGCAACCGGACAGCCCTACACGCCGAGCAATCCCGGAAGCGAGCTGACGACTCAGTTTGAAAATAGTGCCAACAAACCGGCGACTTATAATATTGATCTGAATATATACAAAACGATGAAGATGAAAAACCTTAAGATCAAATTATTTTGTAAAATATTTAATCTGACTGACCGGCTGAATGAATTGAGGGTATATACAAGCACGGGAAATGCCAGTCATCCATATCGGACATTGGGCAGTAGTGAATTGCTAATGAACGATCCGAACTTTACTGTCAAGGAGATTGATTTACGCCCGGATTATTATTCTCAGCCACGTCGGGTGGTTGTTGGTTTAAACATTGATTTCTAACAAAGGATAAATAGATGCACAAGTCAGCAATATTACAATTGTCACATATAGTAGTAGTTTTGATGATTGGTTTCCACTTGGTATATGCAGGTTCTGAAGATCGTCGAACCGGAGTGCATGACGGTAATCTTGTTATTACCAGATATTCGAATTACGGCAACCTGGGTCATCGCTATGATCCTCCCCAGATGGAGTGGCCGAAGGGTACTGGGTTTGTGTACGGTTTTGAATTTATAATGATGGCCGGCGCAGAAGTTCAAGATTTAAATGGTGATACGATTCACATTGTTTCAGAATCCTATTCCCATCCAACATCCGGTGATATTTCAGCCGATGGAACACATTGGTATAACTGGCAGCCGTTACCCGGTTATTTTAACCGAGGTAGTGATAATACTGACAATTCTTCGGCAATGAGCCATAAGCCAGAGACCTGGCCGGCAGTCTGGCCTTATGATTATCCTGGACTACAGGGTTCGCGGGACGGACTCTGGAATGGCGAGTTTGGTGCCTACATGCGAGCCGACCAGGAGAGTTATTACACAATGGATGACCGTGATAATGATGAGTATAATTATTATCCCTTTATTGGCAGTGCGGTCGATTCAGCCGGATTTCCCGACGGTCGTCGCGGTTTGGGATTTGAAGTTAAAGTCCGTGGTTATCAATGGTCCGCAGTTGAAGCCGAAGACATTCTGATTGTTCGTTATGATATTGCCAATATCAGTGATAAGGATCTGGAAACAGTTGTGTTTGGCATGTATGTTGACGCAATGGTTGGAGGAACTAATGATAATCCGGACTATGCTAATTTTGATGCTTTCGATGATATCACTTACACCTGGGATGGTGACGGGGTCGATAATCGCGGGAGAACAGGTTTGGGATATTTTGGTTTTGCGTTTTTAGAGAGTCCCGGTGACCCGATTAATGGTATCGATGATGATGAAAACGGTTTAATTGATGAGCGTCAGGATAATGAACGGGGAAATTTCATTTTTGGTCCCATCGGGAATTACGGCGATCCAAAAGAGCATTGGGAGGGTGATGAAGATGGAGACTGGCGCATCTATGAAGATGAGAATGATAACGGAGTCTGGGACTACGGTGAGCAGCTTCTTGACGATGTCGGTTCCGATGGTGTTGGTCCTTACGATCAGGATTATATTGCACCGGATGCTGATGGTACCGAAGCAAACGGAATGCCCGATGCGGGAGAACCTAATTTTGGCGAGACTGATAATGATGAATCCGATCAAATTGGACTGACCAGTGCCAATTTATGTGAAGCTCAAAGTATGGCGCCTGATGAAAGGACATGGAATCATATGTCACCGGGATTGTTCTCAGAGGTACAGCCGGCCAATCTTGCCTTTGTTTATGGATCTGGTTATTTTGGAATTAACGTTGACGAAACCCGTAAATTTGCGATAGCCTGTCTTTTTGGAGTAGACTTCAGTGACATTATCCGGAATAAACGTACTATGCAAAGAATATACGATGCGGATTATAGCTTTACCAAACCACCGTTGAAACCGAGATTAACTGCCGTTGCTGGTGATCGAAAAGTTATCCTTAGCTGGGATAAAGGTGCCGAACGATCGGTTGATCCGATCTATCGTGAGGACTTCGAGGGATATCTGATTTATCGGTCGACAGATCCTTCTTTTAATGACATCAAAACAGTGACCGACGCGTTTGGCTCCCCCATATATTGGAAACCGATTGCCCAGTATGATATAATTGATGAACTCAAGGGTATCCATCAAATTGCAATTGAAGGAACCGGAGCTCATTTTTATATGGGTGATGATACCGGATTAAAATATTATTATGTTGATGAGAATGTTGAAAACGGTCGAACCTATTATTATGCGGCCTGCTCTTATGATAAGGGCTATGATGATGATTTTTATGAAAAGGGATATTCCAAATATGATCTTCTTGCTCCGGTGGCGCCGGTGGAGTGTTCGAAAATTATTCAAACCGATCTTTTGGGTAATGTCACCAGCGTTGACCGGAACTGTGCTGTTATGGTGCCGAACAAACCAAGTGCCGGATATATTGCCGGTGGAATCGACGAGTTTGATCATTACGGTCTGGCAACCGGTGAGTACAGTGTTAATGTGATCGTTCCCGATAGTGTTAAAGACGGCCATACCTATGAAATTACATTTCTGGATGATTCTACCGATGCGCGGAATACCGACAGCATTAAGGTACAAGATATTACCGATGGCCGAATAATTTATCACAATGCTTATGATGAAATCGACATCAGCAAGGAATTATTTGACGGGCTTCAATTTGAATTTGATAATGATTCCACATATGTGAGTGAATTTGGATGGAAAATCGGCAATTGTACTTTGCCTGTTGAGGTAGATACAGCCTGGGGATTAAAAATAATTCGGGTGCCTGAAGATCTGGAAATCCGCATAATCGGCCCGAATGCCGATACGAGTTATAATCCTTTAGCATGGAAGCGCTATCCCGTCAATTTTCAGGTCTGGAGCACTACCAGAAACGAACAAATGGATTTTATGTTCAGTGAACCGATTCATATGGATAGTATTATTAATGGTGGAGATAAGATATATCCGGTTATCAATGCCAAAGGATTTAATTACAATGATACCTGGGAAATATATTTTCGGGATGATTCGTCTCAGGCCAATCCAATCATCCCTCAACCGGGTGATGTGTTTGAGCTTAAAGTGTACAAACCCTTCACATCAGTTGACACATTACGGTTTACCACGATAGGTTCGGTGATCAGCATACCGGAAGCTAAAAACAGTCTCGATGATGTCTACGTGGTTCCCGATCCCTATGTGGTTACGGCCAGTTGGGAAAAACCGCTCTTTTATTCCAGTGGCCGGGGTGAACGGCGGGTGGATTTTGTGAACTTACCGCAGGAATGTACAATCCGGATTTTTACAATGAGTGGCAAACGTGTAAAGACGATTCATCACTCTTCCGGACTGACTGATAGCGGTTCAGAGCCCTGGGACCTGATCAGTGATGACGGACTGACAGTCTCCTTTGGCGTATATATATTTCATGTAGAGGCACCGGGCATTGGCTCAAAGATTGGTAAATTTGCATTAATTAAATAAGCGATTATCTCTTTAGACGGAGTAGAATATGTCAGTTTTTAAAAAAATAGTAATTTCGTCCGGTGTCCTGGTATTGATGGCTTTTTCAGCCACTCTTTTTGCCCAGGTTTCTGAGGATGATTATTTCGATGGAAATTATGTCGAGGATGTTTCAAAGCGGGCAACCTCGGCAGCGCCGTTTCTTGAGATTGGCGTCGGGGCAAAAGCCCAGGCCTTAGGGGGCGCGTTTACTGCGATAGCGAATGATGTCAGCGCACTCTACTGGAATCCGGCCGGTATTACTCAAATTCAGTCGATCTCGTTATCGGTGATCTATACGGAATGGTTGGCAAATACACGGCATGAATATTTTGGTCTGGTCATTCCTTTGGGTGGGATGCTTAGCTGGGGACTGAATGCAACAATTCTGGATTATGTTGATGAACAGCCGGTGCGTACAATTGCGCTTCCAGAAGGGACCGGGGAATACTGGTCAGCCTCAGATATCGCGTTGGCAACGTCTGTTGCGGCCAGAATTACTGATCGGTTTTCCTTTGGTATGAGTGCGAAATATATCCGGATGCAGATTTGGAATGAAACAGCCAGTGCTGCCGCATTGGACTTTGGCGTTCTGTATAAGTCCCAGTTGAAAGGCCTGACATTGGGAACCAGCATCTCCAATTTTGGAACCAAAATGACATTGGACGGCCGTGACCTGGTTCGGGCTTTTGATGCAGACAAACAGAATTATTCCAATGACCAGTTGAATGTGCTATATAAAATGGAGAGTTACCCGCTGCCCCTGTTGTTCCGGTTTGGGATTGCCTATGAGATTTCCTTCGGTGACCGGAATTACCTGCTTTTATCAACAGACCTGAATCATCCGGCCAATAATGTGGAAAGTGTCAATGTTGGCGTTGAATACTGTTTAATGGACATCTTTTTTATCAGGACCGGTTATGAATCGCTTTATGACAATGACAGTGAGAACGGGCTGACGTACGGGTTTGGTCTGGAAGCGCCGTTGAAAAGTTCATTGGGTCTGTCTTTTAATTATTCCTTTGCCGATTGGGGATTACTGAAAAATGTTCAGCGGTTCTCAATTGACTTGAAAATGTAGATTTTGATAGATATACTTTATTATAAATATGTCAAACATCAGATTTAAATTAAAGGAGAAGAAAATGAAAATGTCAAAAATTGTTACAATGACTTTTGGACTGATTGTACTTCTGATTTTGAATCCAATTGTAATCATGGCCCAATGGGGCACATGCCTCCATTTTACACAGATGGAGCGTGACAAAGTTACAGTTTATGATACTCCCAGTCTATGGCCTGGTGTGCTGGAAGCCGGCACAGTGGAAATGTGGTTTAAACCAGATACTGTTTTTAAGGCAGATACTCATCCACCGGCATATACCTATTTATTCTGTAAAAATATTTCCGGCAATTGGGTAGGTGATATGGGAATGCACTGGAGACCAAATGAAGGATTTATGGCTTGTTTTATTCAGAGTGGTGATGCAAGCATACCAACTCAAAATGCCTTTTCTGATAATACGGTTTTTGAAGCTCGCTGGTATCACGTTGCATTTCAGTGGGACACTCAGGATTCATTACGGCTCTTTATTGATGGGGTCCAATCTGCGGTATTGGAACCCAATGAACCCAACGAAAAATGTTATGGGGTTCCTAACGGCACTCAGTTGATCAATATTGGCGCCGGTGCTCAGGATAAATGGTATGTTAACTATGAGACTTTCCCGGGCTGTGTCGATGAAGTCAGAATATCGGGACTGGCTCGGTATAGTAGTGATTTTGATGTTCCCGAAGAACCATTGGATGCGGATGCCTATACAATTGCATTATGGCATTTTGATGAAGGAGAAGGAAATATTGCAGAAGATATCAGTGGATATGGTTTTACAGGGACTTTAGGCGATCCTGATTCTACTATAGGCCTGTACAGCCCGGAATGGGTCAAAGTTATCCGTGATAAAAGAATTTTGATTAACGAATTTTTAGCCGACCCGCATGCTGATGTTGCAAACGGCGATGCCAATGGCGATGGTGTTCGAGATGCGCTGCAGGATGAATTTATCGAATTAGTTAATGTTTCTCCAAAAGCAATCGATCTGACTGGCTGGAAAATCGGTGATGACGATGTGCTTAATTTTCAATTCCCCGATGGATACATACTACAACGAAACGAATTTGTTGTCATTTTCGGCGGTGGTGATGTGAGTGGTCTGCCAGGGTATAATATTGATCAATTATTGACTAAAGTTTTTACTGCTAGTGGGAGTATTGGAGATGGCCTTGATGAGGCTGGAGACTATGTTGTAATGCAATCTCCCAATGGTCTGGATAACACATATCTGGCATTTGGGAGTACCGCTGGGCTTGATCCAACTGGTACAGCCATTTCAGGTTTAACGTGGGAATTTCCACAGAGTACAGCTGCCAATGCGGCCAATGATAATTCCATTACCCGCAGTCCTGATGCCGGACAGGAACAGGCTGATCCCTTTAGTGAACATTTGAGTGTTAATACTGCTTCTTTTTCACCCGGCACCACACTGGAAGGTTTTGCGACATTGGCTTATACGTTGATGGTTAATGTATTCCCTGCCGGATCTGGTACTGTCGAGATGGACGAAACCAGTGCTCAAAAAACCGAATTTGGGTATGGTGAGTTGGTGACTCTTACAGCTACTGCCAATGGATTAAATATATTTGATCAATGGACTGGTGATGGAACATCTATGGCCAATCCAATGACTATTTCCATGAAGAGTTCAAAAGTTATTACTGCGAATTTTATCGATGCGTTTCAACAGCCGGTTTCCATTATCATCAATGAGATTAATGCTGATCCTTCGGATGACCCGATCCTTGGCGATGCCAACGGTGATGGCGCCCGCCATCCTCAGCAGGATGAATTTGTTGAATTGCTGAATATCAGTGCCGAACCTGTCGATCTAAGTGGTTGGATGGTCGGTGACGATGAGCGGCTAAGTTTTACCTTCCCCGATGGAGTAATAATACAACCTGGCAATTTTGTGACAATATTTGGTGGTGGTAATATTACGGGCGTTCCTGGATTTAATGTCAATCCGTTAAAAAGCAGGGTTTTTATTTCCGATATTCCGGATACACTGGGTAACGGGCTTGCCAACGCCGGGGAAACGGTGATTGTAATATCAGCGGACTCATCCTATGCTATGTATTGTAATTACGGTAGCCAGTACGGTCAGGGAGTGCCGGTCAAGGGATTTAACGCTGATTTTTACTATAATATGCGAATTGATGCGGCGACTCCGGGCGGATCCAATCAGTCGATGACCCGTTATCCTGACGGCAACATTGACGTGCTGGACAATTATGTCCTTCACAAAGACGTTAATGAAAATAAAGAATCATCTGCCAATTTAACCGTTGATGGACAGGAAAGCATTCAGGTTAACGCCGTTGGTGAAAGCGTATCCGAACTGCCGGAATCCTTTCATCTGTACAGCAATTTTCCGAATCCCTTTAATCCGACGACGACAATCCGATTCGCTACACCGAAAAATACGATGGTTAATTTAACCGTGTATAATATGCTGGGACAGAAAGTCGCCGAACTGTTAAATAAAGAGTGTAATGCTGGGATCTATGAAGCCCAGTGGAACGGTAAAAATTCCAATGGAGAAATCGTCCCGACGGGTATATATCTGTACAGTATAAAAGCTGACGGTTTCAACAAAACTCAAAAGATGATTTTGATGAAGTAAGTCGATATTTTGACAAATAGTGATGGGCATCTTATTTGAGTTGCCCATCACAGTTTTAGGACTGTTTTGTATATAAAGTGAATTCTGCATGAAATTTTATCACTCGTCAGTTGCTTTCCTCTTGTTTATCCTTATCCAAAAATCTTATCTATATTGTGAAACAAGTTCGATCAGTTATGGTAACTTGATATATCAGGATGATTTTAGTACTAATTCTATGTCGAATTGGACAATTGTTAATGATGCGACGAATGAACCATCTGACTGGTATGTCCAGGAAGGGTATTTAATTCAGCATTCTAATATCGGTGAATCACTTTTTGGAACACATATCGTTACAGGGGATATTAACTGGACAAATTACGCATTCCGGGCTGAAATGATATCCGGTGATGATGATTATATAGGTGTAGTATTTCGGTATCAGAATCCGGACAATTACTATCGTTTTTATCTGTCAAGTCAGGCAAAAAAAATTCGTTTTGAGAAAAGAGTCAATGGTGTTTCACAGTCACTTAGATATATTTCAGAAAAATGGGAATATTGTCGGTTTACTATAACTGTGGCCCTTTCAAATGATTCAATATCAATATATTTAAATGATAAAAAGTATGTTCAACTGATCGATAGTAGTTTAACCCACGGAAAAGTCGGATTCATGACATGTAATGATGACGGTGCTTTTTTTGATAATATAGCTGTCTATGATAAAATTAAGATTGAAGAAAAGGAACCGGAACTTGCGATTTGGTGGGGACCATATGTACAACAGGTATTGGGTGATAGTGCTACGGTCATGTGGAAAACAAACCGATCTGCCGATTCAGATGTGGAATTTGGGACCACACCGACTCCCCAGTGGCATATCCATGATAATTCCTATACCAAAACACATGAAATTAATATTACCGGTTTACAGAGAAATACGCGTTATTTTTACCGTGTGAAATCAGGAGATATTGTCAGTGATTGGTATTTCTTTTATACAGCCAAAAAAGATACGGCGACAAAATTACGGTTCGCTCTCTATTCTGATAGTCAATTAAATTTTTTAAGACATGCCGAAATAGCACAGGCAATGTCTGCTTACCAGTTGGACCTTGTTGTCAGTGCTGGCGATTTATGTCATGGTGGTCATCGTGAGGATTATGCCACAGAATTCTTTTATCCTATGCAGGACATTCTTTATAGTGTTCCAATATATGTTTCGATTGGAAATCACGCAAAGGCGTCATCGCGCTTCACAGAGCACTTTGCTTTTCCAAATAAAGAACATGAAACTTACTACAGTATTAAATACGCGAATACTTTTTTCATTTTTTTGGATAATGCCCGAAGTGCTTATCCGGATGAAACAATTTATCCGGAAATAGGTGCCGGAAGTGCTCAGTATAATTGGCTGGTTGATGAATTGGCATCTCCCGATGCTCAGTTTGCCGACTGGTTGTTCGTTGTTTCCCATGTACCGTATTACTCCGAATGTACGGGAGATATCTTTGAAGAAAACCAGGAACAACTGGTGCCACTTTTTGAACAGTATGGTGTGGATGCTGTTTTTTCAGGACATATTCATACCTATGAGCGGGGAAATGCAAATGAGGTTACCTATATAATTACTGGTGGTGGAGGAGGTTCTTTAGGAAGTACACGGAGAAGAGATATTCCGCAAATCGATGTTGTTAGATTTGGACATCATTTCAATATAATTGAAATTGACGGTAAGCGGATGGAATTTACAAGTTACGATACCGGTAATATTTCAAGAGACTATTTTGTTATTGATAAAACCAATGAGGGAACTTCAATTCAAAATCCTCAAATTCCGGCAAATTTTAGTTTAAGTAATTTTCCAAATCCGTTTAACGGAAGAGTTCAGATAAAATATTCTATTCCTAAAACGTCTGAGCTATCTCTAAAAATCTACGACTTGACCGGATCTGAAATTGCTGATCTTATTAAAAATGTTTATCATTCTGCGGGAGAGTATCAGTTTGACTGGCAGCCGGAAGGATTATCGTCGGGTTGTTACATTTTTTCGATGCAGATTGATAACACACAATACCTGAATAAAAAAGTTGTATATTTAAAATAAGTCGATATTTTGAATTATAAGGGAGTATGTGATGACCAGATTAAAAAAAATATCAATAATTGTTGCTATACTGTTTATAGTTTTTGCTTGCTCAAAATATGATAATAGTGTTGTGACTGCTCATCGTGGCGCTTCCGGTTCCGCTCCTGAAAATACAATGATTGCGATGAAAAAAGCATTGGAAACAGGTGCCGGGTATGCGGAATTGGATGTTCAGGAAACGTCGGATGGGGAATTGATACTGCTGCATGATAATACGCTTGAACGAACGGCTGGCATTGCATGGAATATTTGGGAAACACCTTATGATTCTTTATTGAAAATTGAGGTTGGTGCCTGGTTTGCCCCGGAATTTGCCAATGAACCTGTTCCCAAATTGGCCGATGTCATGGATGCGGTAAAGGGGAAAATGAAGCTGAATATCGAATTGAAGATGAATGGACATCAGAAAGAACTTACTGAAAAAGTGGTGGATCTTATCCATGAAAAACAATTTGAAAACAATTGTGTTATCACAAGTTTTGATCTGGATGCCGTCAAAAAGGTTCGTCATCTGGATAGAAATCTGAAAGTCGGCTACATCTTCAGCAAATATCCTGAAAATGAAGATGTGTTTACCGCCGATGTGGATATACTGAGCGTCAAATATAAACTGGTTAATGAAGAATTTATGAAAAAGGCCAGGGCCCATGGGAAAGAGGTATTTGTCTGGACTGTCAACGATCCCGAACTAATGAAACAATATCTGAAACAAGGTGTTACGAGTATTATCACGAATTACCCGGAAAAACTGATTGAATTATTGTAAAACAGGGAATAACTCGATAGAAATTGAAAGAATAACAAAATGAGAAAATGTCTGTTAACATTTCTTTGTTTTGTATGCATGAAAATGACTGTTGCCGAAGTTCAATTACCGGCGGTATTCGGCGATAAAATGGTACTCCAGCAAAAAAGTGATGTGGCTATCTGGGGCTGGGCTTCTCCGGGGGAAGTAATCACTGTCAAAGGAGGTTGGAGCCGCCATTCGGAATCTGTTAAAACCGATGATAGCGGCAAGTGGCTGCTTCGGTTAAAAACACCCAAAGCCGGAGGGCCATATGCGTTATCCATTTCCGGCCAGACCGAGATTCTACTGAAGGATATTCTGATCGGTGAAGTCTGGCTGTGTTCAGGACAGTCCAATATGGATATGTGGATGACCAAAGGTGCCGGTAAATCTGGTGTGTTGAATTATGAAGAAGAGATCAAAAATGCCAATTTTTCGAATATTCGCCTGTTTCAGGTAAAACAGAAAGTTGCTGAAAATCCGCAAGATGATTGTAGTGGAATTTGGAAGGTTTGTAATCCGGAGAATGTTGCAAAGTTCAGTGCCGTTGCCTATTATTTTGGAAAGGAAATAGTTGAAAACCTTGATGTGCCGGTCGGTTTGATTCAAAGCAGCTGGGGCGGAACGCCGGCCGAAGCCTGGACCAGCCGTGAAGCGCTTGAAAGCAGTGTGAACTGCCGCCAGTATCTGGAAAAATTTGACAGCGTTGTGCGATCGGAAGAAGAAACAGAAAAATTGATGAAGGCCTATCGGGTAGATATGAACAAATGGTTGTTGGAATCTTATTCTCTGGATAAGCAGATTTGGCGAAGCTGGATTGATCCCAATTTTGATGATAGCGATTGGGACATTATGAATTTACCGACAAATTGGGAATCTTCCGGTTTACCGGACTTTGACGGTGTGGTTTGGTTTCGGAAACACTTCTGTGTTCCGAAAGAATATTTGGGGAAAGATTTTGTTTTTGACTTAGGTCCGGTGGATGATATGGACCGGACATTTATCAATGGTAAAAGGATCGGTGAAATCCAAGAACGTGGAAAATACAAGGTTTCCAGAGAATATCCGGTCTCGGCCGATCTGCTGATTTCGGGCGAAAATGTTGTATCTATCCGGGTTATGGATTATAAAGGAAGTGGTGGCATTTATGGTGATGGTGAACACCTGAAAATTATCTCTGGAGTTGATTCGTCTCAGGTAATATCCCTGACTGGTGAATGGCGCTATAAAGTGGCATACAATTTAAAGGAGCATCGGCCAATTCCGAAAGTTCCAGGAGTTTTGGATAAATATACTGCTACCGGTTTGTACAGTGGCATGATCGCGCCGCTGATTCCCTTTACAATGAAAGGAGTGATCTGGTATCAGGGTGAAGGTAACCGGAAGCAGGCCTATCTGTATCGTGAACTCTTCCCTTTGATGATTTCTGACTGGCGGAAACGCTGGGAACAAGGCGATTTTCCCTTCTATTATGTCCAAATTGCGCCATTCAATTACAACAGTACATTTCCCATTGCGGCCGAGTTAAGAGAGTCACAACGTCTTTCACTTTCGGTCCAGAATACAGGTATGGCCGTAACTATGGATATTGGTGATGTGAATGATATACATCCACGGGACAAGAAAGAAGTTGGCCGTCGGTTATCACTGTGGGCGATGTCAAAAACATATAATCGTAAAAAAATCACTTTTTCAGGACCATTGTACAGACAAATGACAATCGAGGATAATCAAATCAGGATCAATTTCGATTATGCCGATAAAGGGTTATCAAATGACGGTAGAAAATTGACCCATTTTACAATCGCTGGCCGTGATAGTGTTTTTCTTCCTGCAACCGCTGAAATTGATGGCAATTCAATTGTCGTGTGGAATGAGGCCGTACAAAATCCGATAGCGGTGCGCTATGGCTGGAGTAACACGGCGGAGTTGAATCTCTATAATGCGGCTGGTTTACCGGTATCCCCGTTTCGGACGGATACATTTCATATATCGACACAACCACAATCAGACCAATAGGATAGGACTTTAATGAAAAATCGGCTTCCATTTATCTGCTTAACACTACTTTTGATCTGCATCCTGAATTCAGAGGTTGCCGAAGCAACTCCTCTTTTTAGTTATTATCCCGGAATGGGGTCCGGCGATGGTATTATCTATAAGGCTGTTGATATAATTAATTTTGATGATCCGGTAGAGGAGACCGTACGCAGTAGCTCCGGATGGGGCTATACAATACCCCAAACCGCGGTGTTTTTATCAGACTCATCGTGTATTTTGACAGAATCGAATATTTCCATGAGTTATATCGGTAATCATGTTATTTCCGGTGAGATATGGGTCCGGCCATACCATGGGGGTGGATTGTTGTGGGCCTGGGGCGACTCATCGGGAAATAATTATTTACGAATGCGACTAAATGATGATTGTACCATCCGGATAGAGCGCAACTTGTTGGATAGCATGTATTATGCCGAGACAAGTTCAATTCTTGATACTCTTCGTCTGAATTATGTCCGTTGGTTTAGTGAAGTATCCGGCGATACATTATATCAAACATTTAAAGTTAATAATCAGTTGGTAGCGGAGCAAAAAAACTACCTTGAGTCCGGGACCGGATTTGTAATGTTGCGATCGCCACTTCAGATAGGTGGAATTATTGGAAGCGGGAACAGTGCAAAAGCATTCTCCGGTGAAATCCATGCAGCTACCCTGATGAATGTGGTGTCTCAATATGAACACACCGCATGGATACCATTTGACGGTAGCCAGTATTCCGGAATTCCCTATTATTGGGCCAACGATCACTGGAAAACATATACGAATTCTCCCACGTTGGTCAATACTCAAATCTTTGTACCCTTTTTACATGATGATTTTGTTCCCCAGGGATTGACCAATTCCTATGAAGACCCGGACTTTGAAGGTTCGGATGGGATGATATATATCTCATTGTACAATAAGGATATCACTGGTATAATCGGACTCCAAAAATCAATAATTGCTGAGCTGGATCCCGGAAATAACTACAAGGTTCGCCGCTGTTTTCGGCTACGGGGACAGCTGCAATATGGTCACAATGGAGGAATTGCTTACCATAACGGGACGATTTATATTGCCGGTTCTGGTTACATTGAAGGTTATCCGGTGCCGCCTTTTCTGGGAATTGGTACGCAGAAATATCACGATCTATACCCATTATCTCAGGGTTTATGGGATGTCAGTGGACCGACTTCGTTTACAACCTATTTTAATGATACTCTATGGGTCGGGGATTTTCGTGAGGCGGACCAGGACAATCCCTATATCAGGGGTTATCGAATGAATTCGGATGGATCTGTTGATGGAAATCCGAAATTTTACCGGTTGCCGCTATTGGCACAGGGGGCAGCCTGGACGCAATACCATAATGAAACGTATCTGTTTGTTTCCATCAGCTCAGGAGGAAGCAATAACAGCAAACTACACCGATTTAATAAAAGGGATTTGTCCGCCACCTCTGTTGCCACCCCGGAGAAGACGTTGGAATTTCCATCGGGCTCCGAAGATTTAAGTTTTGATCGGGAGGGAGATCTGTGGGGAGTGTCAGAATCGGGAGGACGCTATTATCAGTTACGATCATCGAATCCATGGAACCAGTTCTTCCCGTTTGTCTATGAGACCCAACAAGCCATTCTGTTTCAGGATGTGGATACAACCCTGACGATCGACTCTCAAAATGAACGGCTGCCCGCTGCCTTCCAAATTAAAAATTTTCCTAATCCATTTAATAATCAAACAACAATTGTTTTTTCAATTCCGGAAAAATCTTTAGTTACTATATGTGTGTATGATATACGTGGAAAAGAAATAACCCGCCTGATCCACGACCAATATTTTCCTGCGGGCAATTATGAATATCGTTGGAATATGCCGGGACTATCAGCAGGGATGTACGTTGTTCGTTTGTCTGGCGATCATGGCCATCAGACCTCCTGCAAAATTTTATATCTGAAATAAGCTTATGGTAACCATGTGTAAAAAAAGTAATGCAATTCTGATACTGTTTATTGTGATTTACTCGGGAGGTCATTTACCGGGAGCAGAGGTCCTCTGGCAAACAGATTTTGATACTGCCTCGCTGCTGGAATGGACTATTGTAGATGATATTCATGGGCAAAAATCCGATTGGCACGTCTATGAGGGGTTTTTGATTAATACGACTAACATTGGCGGTAAAAACAGGTTGGGTACTCATATCGTTACCGGTAGTGCTGACTGGCGGAATTACACCATGAAATCAGATATTGTATCAACTGATGATGACTATATTGGAATCCTGTTTCGTTATCGTGATGAAAAAAATTACTATCGGTTTTATGTTTCCGGGCAGAACGGGACCTTGTTTCTGGAAAAACGAACAGATGGGAAAATCGTAACACTGGCGTCTGCCAAAGAGCCCCTGGAATTGTGCAAAATGACTTTCTATGCCTCTGTTCATGAGGATACTATCAGGGTTTATATCAATAATCGAAAATATTTTGAGGTTACTGATAATAGCCATAAAATGGGTAAAATAGGTCTTATGACTTGTTATAATGAAGGGGCGTATTTTGATAATGTTACGGTATCCACATTTCATGATG
>CAZAKB010000013.1:0-5348 GCA_964485475.1 uncultured bacterium | reverse complement strand
ATAACCGGTGGTGCAGGTGGTACTTTGGACCACAACAGACACAAAGATATTCCGGAAATTCAGATTTCTCAGGCGGGACACCATTACTGTGTTGTTGATATTAGCGGTCGTTCATTGGCATTCAGGCAGTTTAGTATTGACGGGGCACTTCGAGACAGTTTTTATATAGACAAAGATGATTGATAGCGCATTATGAGGATATAATGGAAGTAAACACAGAATTAGCGCGAATACGGACCCACCTGGCTAACGAGCGAACCCTGCTGGCATATATCCGGACATCGATTGCCTTTATCATGTTGGGGCTAGGGTTTATCAAATTATTTCCAGGAACGGTCAGAGCAATTTTCGGTGGCATTACTGTTGGAGTTGGTTTTATAGTATTACTGGCAGGAATAATTCGTTATTGGCGAGTCCGGCAATTGATTGGCAGGTACCAATAGCATGAGTTTCAGACTTGCTGATTTATCATGGTGGTTTAATCGGGGTTACTTTCCTGCAAAAGTGGTGAAAAACAGAAAATTTTTATTGACTCTGAGAGAAATATTTTATAAGGTATATAAGAATTATTATTTAAGAATAAATATTCAATGCGGTTCAAAATGTTACAGCCAGCCATAATTAAAAAGCCAATGATTTAAACAGAGTGGCAGTTGGGTGGCATTAAGAAAGGAGGTCGGAAGATATATCTTGCAAAGGGTTATTAAGACAAATAAAAAAGGAGAGTGTATGAAAAGTCGAAATTTATTTTTATGTATGCTGTTTCTTCTGTTGACGCTTTCAGTTAACTCCTATGCGAATGTGTATGCATCGCATATTGAGGTAAGTGCTACAGAATTTTCAGCAGACGGCATCGCTGTTATGAGCATCTCGTTTATTTTAAATGAAGCGGCTGATAACGGAGTGGATGTCAAAATTTATGACAGCGGAAATGTTCTTGTAAGAACCATTTCACTGCTGGCCGGTGTCAAAGGTATCAATACCGTGGAATGGGATGGTACTGATGATTCCGGGAATTTTGTTTTAGTTGATAAGTATACTGTTGAAGTTATTGCCAGCGATGATGGCTACACAGAATGGACAAAAATCAGTGATGATACTAAAACAGTTATGTATTCTGGCAAGGGAATTGAAGTCAACAAAGACCCTGAAAGTCCTTATTTTGGCAGAATCTATGTCGCTAACGGCGCACCGGGAACCAGTGGAAATGCCGGCGCTTTTTACAACGGTGACGGAATATACATGTACACACCTGATCAGGATACGATCAATTTTTCTGATGCCAGTGTTGACTGGAGTTCCTCCAGTAATTCACCGTTTAAAACAACTATCGGTGAAGATGGCAGTGTGTATGTTTGTGATTATGGTCATGACTGGCTCTGGCAATTTGATCCAGAAATTAGTGCTGCTTCAGCAAAACTGATTCTTGATGATGATAACCGGGTAACAGATCAGTGGATTGCTGCAAATTGGGTCCATGGTAGTGGCGCCGATCGTCAGATTTATACAGCAGATGCCCATTATGCGACTGGCCAAGGTATCATTATGTATGCGATTGGAACCAATGAATTGATGCCTGATGGTGATACAGGCGTTTTGGCTGTTGCAAGACCTAATAATGGTTATTATCAGAATGATGTTGAAGTTGCCAGTGACGGCAGTATCTTTTTCAGTCAGAGACGGTCTGCTAAAGGTGAAATACTTGACAAAGATGGTAAACCAATTGATGTAAAGGCGGCTGGTGAAGCTTATCCTCTGGTAAAATATCCGGCATATACCGGTACAACATTGACGATTGATGATACACTTTGGACAGTTCCTATGAGTTATGTAGGTGCTGAAGGCATTGCCCTTGATGAAGCAAGAAATCGCGTTGCCTGGGGTGATTATTATTCCGGGAAAGTATATGTTCACAATGCCACAACGGGCGAATTGCTCTGGACGGTTGAATCCGGACGTAACCGCTCAATGGATCTGGCTTTTGATGCTGTTGGAAATCTTTATCAGGCTGACAACTCCTCGGAATACTGGACAATGATTTCTCCTCCCGACGGAGTTAATAGTTACACGACCTCCGCACTGGATACAATCGCGGTATATCCTCCATCTGTATATGAAGGTAAGGTTGTTATTACTGAATTTACGTATAATTCAGAGTATTATGATAACGAATGGGTTGAATTGTATAATGCTTCCGACGAAACGATTGATATAGTCGGTTGGTCATTGCGTGATAATCCCGATTCTCACACGCCGGTTGTTATTCCGGATTCCTGTGATACTGAATTGCTGCCCGGTGAATATTTCACTATCTGGACTGGCGGCGACGGACAGGACCACGGTTGGCCGCTGCATTTTGATCCCGATCTGAATGTTGCCTATGATTTTGGTTCATCGACAGATCTAACTCCCATCGGGTTTAATAACGATGGCGATGTTTTGAATCTCTGGGATGCCACAGGCAGCAGAGTTGATCTGGTTGATTTTCAGGATGAGTTCGCCTATCCCAGAGAGCAAAGATGGGGTACCGGAGCTACCTGTGAACTGATCGATCCCCTTGGTGATAATAATGATCCTACAAACTGGATGGCCAGCTGGTTTTATGGTGGAACACCTGCCGCAGCAACGGTAATCGACAAACCAGATTATCCGAACGTAATGATTACTGAAGTAATGTACAACAGTGCCGGTACGGATTTCGAATATATAGAACTGATGAATGCCGATGATGTTACCGTTGATATTCTCGGCTGGTGGATTATGGATGACAGTCCGACGCATACTAAATTACCTATTCCTGATACCTGTGACACAGAATTGGCACCTGGAGACTTTTTCACAATCCTGGTTGCTAAAGGTTCTGATCCCGGGTTCGTTCCGGATTTTGATATCAGTCCTCCAACTGGTGACATTGGATTGAATAATGATAAGGATAATATCATTCTTTTCAATGCCGGTGACTCCATGGTTACCTATATGCATTATGATGATGGTTCCTCCAGCTATGCTGAATTTGCTCACGCAACTGCGGCAGACGGATCCGGCCCTTCACTGGAGCTGGTTGACCTGATGGGTGATCCCTATGATCCATTGAACTGGCAGGCCAGTATTAATGACGGTGGAACGCCCGGTTATCTGAACATTACTCCGGCCAAACTGGTATCCGCAGAAGTGACTGGTGAAACAACGGTTGTGATTGAATATTCCGAAGAGGTTGATTCGACTACTGCTGTGACACTGACAAACTATGTCATTGATCATGAAAAAGGAAATCCAACGGCTGCAGTCTGGACTGGTAATATGGTCGAGCTGACGACTTCCAAGATCGCCTGGGATACTGTTTATACGGTAGCGGTCTGGAACGTTGAAGATCTCGAAGGATTTGCGATTCTTGATAGCAGTACGATCACTTTCAAACGTGAAAGCCCTGACCATGAAGGTCCGGTGGCATTGTTGGCGAACGCAATGACCGATTCAACCGTCATCGTTAAATTTGACGAAGAGGTTGATTCTACGTCTGCGGTCGTTTTGACGAATTACACAATTGATAACTCAATTGGTAATCCGACGGCTGTAAAATGGATGGGTGCTGAAGTTGAGCTTCTGATTGGAGCAAAACTGTCATTTACATCTACTTATACAGTTATTGTCAATAATGTGATTGACATGTATGATAACCTGAAAACTGAGCCGGATACACTGGCATTTGTTCTTAAGGATTATCGTGGTAAAATTGTGGTGTCAGAATTTACCTGGAATTCGGAATTTTATGATAATGAATGGTTTGAGCTCTGTAATAATTCTACCGACACAATCGACATTCTGGGATGGTCATTTAAAGATGAGCCTGCATCACATGCATTACTGATTATACCGGATACTTGTGACACCGAACTGGCTCCTGGCGAATTCTTTACGATCTATATATATGGAGAAGGTGAAGAAAAAGGATGGCCATTGCATTTTAGTCCGGATCTGAATCGTGCTATTGATTATACCGATACGACGCGTAATCATATTTGGAACTTGAATAATGGAGGTGGTGATATCCTTTATATGTGGGATGAAGCCGGCCGGCTTGTTGAGGAAATTAGCTACTGGCCTGTCGAAACCTTCAACCTGCAGGTTAAATGGGGTGTCGGTGTGACCCTTGAGCGGATTGATCTCAGTGGTTCTTGCAGCGATCCTGCCAATTGGCAAGCCAGTTGGTACTATGGCGGCTCTCCCGGCACAGCTAACCGCATCGAGAGACCGGTCTATCCGAAAATTGTCATTAACGAAGTAATGTACAATAGTGCTGACGGTAATACGGAGTTCGTTGAACTTAAGAACCTGGATAATGTTGCAGTTGACATCAGTGGCTGGTGGCTTCGTCGTGATAATCCGACAATGCCAAAAGTTGGTTTTACAGCTGGTTCTGTACTTCAGCCGGGCGGCCTTTATACGATTCTGATTGACTCTCTCTTTGGTCAGGATTTGGGCTTTGTACCGGATATGAATTATACAGATACGTCAAAAATCAATTTTTCAAACAGCAATGATAACGTGATTCTGTTTAATGACAGTGATTTGATGGTGACCTACATGCATTACGATGATAATGCCCACAGCTATATGGAATTTGCACATGCGGTTGAAGCTGATGGTGGTGGAAAATCACTGGAATACTGGGATTACAGATGTGAGAATTGGGAGCCGATGGCCTGGGCTGCTAGCCAGGATTCAGGCGGAACTCCCGGTGCCGAGAACTATATCTATGATGTGGTTCCGCCGATGGTTGATTCGGCGATGGCGGTGATTGGTGATACAACCGTAGTTGTCTGGTTTAGCGAAGATGTGAACTATACCACGGCCACGAACAAGAATAACTACACAATTGATAACGGTATCGGTAATCCGCTGTATATCTTAATGGAAGAGAACGATAAGGTTGTTCTTTTCTTAAATCCGGCCAATCCGCTGGCAGAAGGAACAAATTATGTTGTGACAGTAACCGGTGTCAGGGATATTGAAGGCAATGAAATTGCTGAGAACAACACAGCATCCTTTGTTGGTGTTGCCAATACCGGGATTCATGCAGACGATGCGATGCCAAAGGTATTTGCACTGCATAAGAACTATCCGAACCCGTTTAATCCGATCACAACGATCAATTACGATCTTCCTAAAGAAGCGAATGTTCGCATTGTGATTTACGATTTGATGGGCAGAGAAGTCCGTACCCTGGTAAATACACACCAGAGAGCCGGCTATCAGACAATCCATTGGAATGCCTTGGATAATTCGGGGCGCCAGGTAAGTTCTGGTTACTATTTTTATGTGATGGATTCTGATAATTTCCACAAAAC
>CAZAKB010000012.1:31017-38860 GCA_964485475.1 uncultured bacterium | reverse complement strand
AAAATCAAAAAATGGTTATTCGATTAATTCAATGACTTAGATGAAAAAGAAAAAGCCCCTATAGTTACAGGGGCTTTTTATATAGTAAGAAAAATCAAAGATATTTTATGGCATATCTATCCGGTGTGCACGTTTAGCTGCTTTGGCCCGGCGCATCCTCTTCTCCGCACTTGGTTTAACGAAGTAGGCGTTCTTTTTTACGTCTTTCAAAATACCGGCTTTTTCGAACTTTTTCTTGAAGCGTCGAATGGCTTTTTCCAGGTTTTCACCGTTATGTACTGTTACTTGTACCATATTATTGAATTCACCTCCTTCCTTTTTAACCCAAATAGGATCGTAATTTTTTGCTACGGGATTTATGACTTAAGCGTCGAATGGCATTTTCTTTGATCTGCCGAATTCGTTCACGGGTGAGGTCAAATTCTTCACCGATCTCATTCAATGTCAATGCGTATTCGCGGTCGATACCAAAATACATTTTAATGACGTCTCGTTCACGTTCTTTGAGAGTATTCAGAGCGTCCCGGATTTCCTGACGAAGGGATTCGTGCATCAGTTCGCTATAGGGAGTCGGTTGAGCGTCATCTTTAATCACATCGATCAATGAATTTTTTTCACCATCGCGAAAAGGAGCGTTTAGTGATTGATGTTTCCGGGAAATCCGAATCGCATCGGAGACTTCGTCTGACTTTAAATCAAGTCCCTGAGCGATTTCATCCTGACTGGGCGCACGCTCGTACTGCTGTTCCAAGCTCTCAGCCTCGCGGGTAATTTTTGTGATTGTGCCCACGCGGTTCAGCGGTAAACGTACAATTCTGGAGTGTTCGGCTAATGCTTGCAAAATCGATTGACGAATCCACCAGACAGCATAGGAAATAAATTTAAATCCGCGGGTTTCATCAAAACGTTCAGCCGCTTTGATAAGGCCCAGGTTGCCTTCATTAATTAAATCGGTCAACGGGAGACCCTGTCCCTGGTAATCCTTGGCTACACTGACGACAAAACGCAGGTTGGCTTCGGTTAATTTTTTTAAGGCCTCACGGTCGCCCTGTTTCAGACGCTGCGCGAGTTCAATTTCCATTTCCGGGGAGAGTGGTTCAAAACTGCCGATCTCTTCCAGATATTTACTCAAAGCCCGGTTACTATCGGACGTTGATTTTGATGTTTTCGCCGACATATGCCTCCATTTCAGCAAATCGGTTAAAATAAAGCCGCCTAATATACAATATATTTAAAGAATAGTCAACGCATTCAAAAAGCAATCTTAATTCGTTTAACTAATTCACTTAGAATAAGTTAACACATAAAAAGTTACAGATTTATTAAAAAATTGATGTTATACCGGACAAGACTTGATTATCTGTAAGAAAGTTCTTACAATCCGGGCGTTAATTATTACCGGAGTGTTTTCCATGATTCAATTGAATAATATAGGCGTTCAGTTTGGTGACAAGGTACTTTTTAGGAATGTATCCGCTAATCTTACACCCGGTAAACGCTATGGAATTGTCGGTGCAAACGGATCAGGAAAAACTACCCTATTGAAACTAATCGGTGGTGAACAGGAAGCATCGGAAGGTGAAGTCCGAATCCCTTCAACGATGCGGCTGGGTGTACTGAAACAGGACCAATTTGAGTATGAGGATATTCCAATTATTGATGTTGTTCTCATGGGGAACGAAGCGCTCTGGGCATTACTGAATGAGAAAAGAGAACTTGAATCAAAAATCACATTATCAGAAAATGAGGGTGGCCGACTGGCCGAGCTGGAGCACAGACTTTCCGATGTGGATGGCTATAATGCCGATGGCCGGGCTGCTATTCTGTTAAAGGGGCTTGGCCTGCGTCAATACCAGTTGCAGCAACCCATGTCAACATTATCCGGAGGCTATAAACTGCGGGTCCTGATCGGGCAATGTCTGTTTGGCGAACCCGATATCCTGCTTTTGGACGAACCGAATAACCACCTGGATATCTACTCGATTGCCTGGCTGGGTGAGTACCTGAAGGAATTTTCCGGAATCGTCATAGTTGTTTCCCATGATCAGTATTTCCTGAATCAAATTTCCACTCATATTATCGATATAGATTATGAGATGATAAAAATATATACAGGAAATTATAATGCTTTCTTGATAGCCAAACAAATGGACTTCGAGCAAAAACAGGTCGAGATTGAACGTCTTGAGAAAAAGCGCCAGGAACTTCAGGAATTTTACGAACGGTTTCGGGCCAAAGCCACCAAAGCCCGCCAAGCCGTCAGTCGGAAAAAACAGATTGACCGGATGGAAGATATCGTTATAACTCGTTCTACCAGAATCCATCCATCATTTAAATTTGTGCAAAAGCGACCTTCGGGTCAGCAAGTCCTGGAAATTTCCGGTCTGAAAAAATCCTTTGATGATTTGCTTGTACTCAATAATCTTGATTTGAATGTTAACCGCGGCGATCGGATTGCGGTCATCGGGCCGAATGGAGTGGGTAAATCGACATTAATAAAAATTCTCGCGGGTGTATTAAAAGCTGACGAGGGAAGGATTCAATGGGGATTCGAGAGCGATGTGGGTTATTTTGCACAAAACCATCGTGATCTGATTGAATTAAATACAACGGTTTTCGATTGGTTATATGCGTATACTTCCGGTGAAATAGTTACGTCGGTTCGATCAATTCTTGGGCAGATTTTGTTCAGTGCCGACGATATCTATAAAACGACTGATATTTTAAGCGGCGGCGAGGCAGCCAGACTGATTTTTGCAAAATTAATGGTTGAGCAACACAACATTCTTTTATTGGATGAACCATCGAATCACCTGGATCTCGAGGCCATTGAATCCCTGGAGGATGCGCTATTGGCCTTTCCCGGAACGGTTATATTTGTCAGCCATAATCGTTATTTTTTAAACCATTTGTCAACGAGTATTCTGGAACTACGGTTTGATGGCTATTCATTCTATCCCGGTAATTACGATGATTTTCTTGCCAGAGAACAGCAGGACTACCTGGATAGGGACATTAAAACCCGGATTAAGCAAACCGATAAAAAAGCAATTACCAGCATCCAGAACTCATCAAAACAACTCGGTCAGGAGCGACGGCAACTTTCAAAAGAATTATCCAGAGCTGAACAGAAGGTTAAAAAAAGCGAACAGCAGATTTCCATAATGGAAGAGCGAATCCAGGAATTGGATGAGTTGTTCATAGGTAGTGAGATTTTTTCTCCCGAAAGACAGGAAGAGTTTCAAAAAATGTACACTGAACAACAGGAATTGAAAAAAACCCTGGAAGCAGCGATTCAGCAATGGGAATCTGAACATGCGGAATTTGACCAAATTAACGCTCGAATCAATGAAATCGATTCCCATTTATCAGTATAATTGCCAGAGTTGAATATTGCATGCAATGCAGATACTCATTATATTGCATTACAGACATGAAGTAAACTAACAAACCATCAAATCACGCGGGATATTTTATGCGTAAACCGGCTTTCCTGAAACAAAAAGTGATGCTGAAAGTTCTCTATGCGCTTATTCCGGTTGTACTAGCAGGGATTTATTATTTTGGCTGGCGAGTGGCAGCTAACGTGCTGGTCGCGACCATTTTTTGTTTTCTGACAGAATGGATCATGACATCAAAGCGAAACGGGAAAATCAGTTACGCCGTGTTTGTCACAGCGGCTCTGTACGGATTATCCTTGCCGCCAACCTTGCCGTTCTGGATGACAGCCACAGGGGCAATTGTGGGAATATTGTTTGCCAAGGAGGTCTTTGGCGGGTTTGGGAAAAATGTCTTTAATCCCGCAATTGTCGCCAGGGCTTTTATATATGTCTGTTTTCCGATCGAATCCACTTCCCGGTTTGTGCCGGTGTTTCGGGGATTTCCCGGTGGATTCAGCCAGTGGAGTTTTGCAGCGCTTAAACGTACACCGGACATGCTGACGAAGGCCAATCTGAAAATTACAGATGCTATTTCAGCAGCCACACCCATGTGGTCCCGTCGCGATTTTGGATTTGTGACGGATATCCGGAATCTGTTTTTTGGCAATATTGGTGAGGTTTTCAATGTTGATGGCAGCCAACGGGTACTGACAGCCGGTTCAGCAGGCGAAGTATGTGCGTTGATCATTATATTGTCCGGTATCTATTTAATTTATACTAAAACTGCCCAGTGGCGTCTGATCGTTTCAACATTGATCGGGGCAATTGGTTTAAATCTTATCCTTCGAATTGGGTTTGGTATCGATGCAGTTCCACCGTTTTTATTTACCCTTTTTTCGGGCGCATTACTGTTTGCAGCGGTATTTATGGTGACCGATCCGGTCAGTGCTCCCAAAATGCCTCTCTCACAATGGATCTACGGAATTTTCATCGGAGCGATGGTTGTCTTTTTCCGCTATAAAGCCGTTTTTGCTGGTGGAGTTGCTTTTTCCATATTGCTAGGCAATACCATTGCACCGTCTCTGGATCTTTGGATTAAACGGTTCCAATCCAGGAAAAAGACGGTGATAAAATGAATAAGAACTCGGCGACATATACGTTCATTTTCATTGTTGCAATTTGTGTTGTGTTTGGTTCAGCGATTTCCCTTGTCCACTATTCGACGTTAAAAACTTTAGCAAAAAATGAGACACTTAACCGCAATCGCGTCGTTTGTAATGCATTTCTGTTAGACGTTAATGGTGATTCTCCTCAAGCTTATCAGCAGGCGATTGATCAAAATATTATTTTTAGAACATTATCTTCAGATACCAGAAATTTTGAGACATTTTTTAAAAGAGATACTAATAAATCTGATGTTGGTTTTGTCTTTTCTGGGATGGGATTCTGGGACCGGATTGAAGGAATTATCGTATTGACGTCGGATTTGTCACAAGTGATAAACATCCAGTTTCTGGATCAGAAAGAGACTCCGGGGCTGGGCGCACGAATAGAGGAAAAATGGTTTACTGACCAGTTTAAGGATTTGGAAATTGATTGGACAGGACGGGTTGATCAGCGCCTGATTGTTGGTGCATCTTCAAGACCTAATCTCACAAACCGCGTCGATGCCATTACCGGCGCAACCCAGACGTCGCTTGCCCTGGAAAAATTATTGAATAGTGAACTGAATCTGTTCAGAGAAATGTATAACCGATATCAATCGGAAAAGGAATAATCCGATGGCAGATACAGCAAAGAAAATATTTATCAAAGGATTGTGGGAAGAGAATCCCATTTTTCGTCAGGTGCTGGGAGTCTGCTCAACCCTGGCAGTCACCAACCTGCTGGCGAACACCTTGTTTATGTGCTTTGGAGTAATGTTTACCACGGCGCTGTCGAGCCTGACGATTTCGGCATTGCGGAATTACATTCCCCGACGGATTCGGATGATTGTACAGGTCCTGATCATCGCCAGTTATGTGATGATGGTTGATATCATTATCAAGGCCCTGAATCCCGATATTCATCGCTTCATCGGTCCCTATGTTGGCCTGATTATTACGAATTGTATCATTATGGGACGGGCGGAGGCCTTTGCCAGTCAAAATCGCCCCTGGCCGTCATTTCTCGATGGAATTGCGTCGGGATTGGGCTATTCCCTGATCCTGGTGGCGATTGCCCTGATTCGTGAACCACTGGGTTTCGGGACAATCCTGGGATACGCATTGCCGGCCCGGGAAATCTGGTGGCATCAATGGACGATTATGGTAATGCCGCCCGGTGCGTTTTTCATGCTGGCTATTGCAACCTGGATCGGCAGGAATCTGTCTCCGGCAACCCCAAAACGGCAGGGATAGACTATGACAGCAATACAGGATATGAGTTTATTTACATCGATCATCGTCATTTTCATATCTGCGGCTTTCACCGATAATATTCTGCTGGCACGCTTTCTGGGCATGTGCTCATGCCTGGGTGTATCGAAAAAAGTGGATACCAGCATGGGCCTGGGAGCGGCAGTAATCTTTGTAACAGCCTCAACGGCGGCGTTAAATTTTCTGGTGTATCAGTATATTTTGATTCCCTTTCATCTGGAATTTTTGCGGCTGATTACATTCATTATCGTGATTGCTGCATTTGTGCAACTGATCGAAATGATTATCGAACGATTTTCCCCGGCGTTATATAATGCCCTGGGGATATTTTTACCATTGATTACGGTAAATTGTGCTATTCTGGGTATATCGTTGTTTATGCTGAATAAACCCTACGGTTTCTGGCAAACGTTCGCCTTTGGCCTGGGGGGCGGATTCGGCTGGTTTCTGGCCATTACATTAATTGGTGGTATCCGGGAAAAAATCCGTGAAGAGGCGCTTCCCAATGGCCTGGCCGGCCCGGGAATTACATTGATCATCATTGGCATAATGTCGCTGGCGTTTGTTGGTTTTTCGGGAATGATCAAGATATAAATTAGTTGGAGTGTGGATTGATTAGCTCTGTAATAATCGCAACCGGATTCCTGACGATTACAGGTCTGGTGCTGGCACTTCTGCTGGTTCTTGCTGAAAAACGCATTCTCAATTACGGTGAGTGTAAGATTTCCATAAATAATGGCGAAAAGGAACTAAACGTTGCCGGCGGTTCGTCATTATTAGCATCACTGGCGGAGAATGATATTTTTATCCCATCCGCCTGTGGCGGTCGCGGCAGTTGCGCCTATTGCAAACTGAAAGTACTGGAAGGCGGCGGTGCGATCGGACCGGTGGAAGAACCATATCTCAGTGATGAAGAACGCAAGACCAATGTCCGTCTGTCCTGCCAGGTGAAAGTCAGAAATGACCTGAAAATTGAAATCCCCAAAGAACTGTTTTCCGTAAAGCGGTTCACAGGAATCGTCGAACATAAAAAACCGCTGACGTATGACATTACCGAATTACGAATTAAACTGACAGATCCGGCGACGATCGATTTTACCGCCGGACAATATATTCAATTGGAGTCAAAAGAGTATAAAGGCCGGGAATCGGTTATGCGGGCTTATTCGGTAGCGTCAATCCCTTCGGATAATCAGGCGATTGAGTTAAACATTCGGCTGGTACCAGACGGTATCTGCACAACCTGGGTGTTTGATCACCTAAAAGAAGGCCAGCCGGTGAATTTTTCCGGTCCTTATGGAGAATTCCGCTTAAGCGGGACGGAGGCGCCAATTATCTTCATCGCTGGTGGTAGCGGGATGGCGCCGATCTGGAGCATTATCCGGGATATGAAAGAGAAAAATATTAACCGTAAAGCCAGTTACTTTTTCGGCGCCCATTCACAGAAGGACCTTTTTTATTTTGATGAGTTGAAAGCCCTGGAAAAGGAATTACCCTGGTTAACATATATTCCGGCGCTTTCCGGAGAACCTGAAAATTCCGACTGGAAAGGTGAACGAGGCCGGATTACGGAAATCGTTCCAAAATTATTCCCCGATTGCAGTCAGCATGAGGCCTATCTGTGTGGTTCGCCCGGTATGATTGACGCGAGTATCGAGATTCTGACAAAGGCCGGGATGCCGAAAGAGAAAATCTATTTTGATAAGTTTGCATAAAAGGATAAGGAATGAAGGAAACTCCCGAGGATAAAAATTTGGTTACTAATCTGGCTGCCTCAAAATTTTCCGGTGATGGATTTTTAGGCAATGATCAACGGCCAGTCGATGAGATCATCGCCAGCGACCTGCGACAATTGGCAGAGATTGGCCGGACCGTTGATGAAGCTGTACAACTACTTAGCAATGCCTATGAACGGACCCGGGCGGGTTTGGGAGATGAGGTTGTATTGTATCCCGGAATTACCGGTAAATTCTTTGAATCCATGGGGCGGATTCCCTCGCCCTTTCGGGGTGATGGGGTTTTTGAGAAAGGTGAAGCTGTGGTTAC
>CAZAKB010000012.1:29685-30917 GCA_964485475.1 uncultured bacterium | reverse complement strand
GATAAAAGAGAAGCGATTTTAAGATTGAATTACCTGGATTTTCCATTATTGTTCCAGTTTGCATTGTCAATTAATGAATCCTTGGTTCCGGATATAGTCTTTGGCCCCTATATCGCCTGGAATATCTCTGCAACGTCCAGCAATAAATTGGGTGATACGGAAATTATTGAAGATGTTGACAATGTCCGAAAATATGACTTCGGTGTCATTGCCGGTAGCCGTCTGCATTATGCCGGACACTTTTATATTAATCTGCGTGGAGGTGCGGGATTATTGCCAATCGTGGACAAATCCAATCCGCCCCGGAAATACAACCTGTGGATATTAGCAGGTTTGGAATATCGGTTTTAATTCATGTTGGATATGATATTGACAAAATATCACCGGATTGATATATTAAAATCAGATGAAACATTTTAAGGTCGACAGTGCAAAAGACTAAGGAGAGAGGATAATGAAGTATAATAATTTTTTTATAATGGTTTTGGTCTTTTTTATCATTGGGTGTCAAGATGACCTGACGATCGACACGAACAAAGATACTTATTACGATGATATTGCTGACATATGTTATGTTAATGATCATTTTTTCACGACGAACTACGACTTGTCGGGAAATTCCGGGACTCAGATTGATCTGATCCGGTTCACATCCGACGGAAGCAATGTGGACGATTCTTTTGACCTTGGGATGAACGGACAGGGCTACCTGGCAATGACCAGCGACGGTTCCGATATTTATATGCAATCGCGGTCCAACGGAGCAACCATCAAGAGCTCCCTGATCGGTGAACGGGCGTATATGAAATGGGACACGGTCGATGTTGCCAAATGGTTTTCCAGCGGAATCTGCTATCTGCCGGAAAAAGACTCTCTGCTGTTATTATATCGAAATCTGGATAATCGGACGGAGTACTGGGCCAGAACCGTTTCAAAATCAGCACCTCATGCGTCTGGTTCGGATCGTTCTTTTAATGTAGATTTCATTGACACGACTTATCATGGCATCTGGGCAATTAGTTATAAGGATAGTGCCTATTACATGCTGGGCGTCGATACGCTGATTCAGGATAAACTGATCATTACAGATAATCAGTTTAGTATTGTCTCGGTCGAAGATATTTCCGATAGTACAGTCGTTGGTTTATGTTTTAAAGACAATGATCTCTACCTGAGTTATCGTCCACGAAGAATCGAAATGTGGGGCAGCTATTAAATAAAACAGGAGTTCA